>DATLIL010000123.1:0-16750 GCA_035539475.1 Polyangiaceae bacterium | reverse complement strand
GCTCTGATCCGCGTGTCCCTGACCGTCGTTGTCCTGATCCTCGGAGGCGGCGCTGAGCTCGACCTTTTCGCCGGGCGACTACGCGGCGTAACGCACGAGGTGGATCTGCGGTTCCTCGGCGAGCGGCGCGAGCACCGCTAGCGCTCCGACCGGCGCGCGCGGCATGAGCGCTGCCTCGCAGGCAGCGTGGGTGTCGAGCGTGACGCTGTGCGGGCCGGTCTGGAAAAGACGCGTCACGAGGCGGCAGCCCGGTCCGGTGGGCACGAAGCTCGGCAGCGGAAGCACCGGCCGCGCTGGCGCTCCGGGCGCGAAGAGCCAGAGCTCGCCCGCCGGCACCAGCTTGCCTGGGGCGAGGTCGGCGTTCGCGAGCAGCCAGGCCACGATCTCGTCGTCGCCGTCACCGTCGAGGTCGGCCACCACGCCTTGCTCGAAATGGCGATCAGCAGGCGCCTCGATCGTCGTCCCGCCGAGGTTCCAGCTCTTGACGCCGCCGGGGGCAAGCTCGGCCTTCTTCGGCGCGAAGCCCGGCGCAGCCGGCGCCGAGGCCGATGGTGCCGCGGAAGCAACGGAGGCCACTGGCGTCGTCGAGGCGACGCCGAAGGGCGTGTAGGGCTTGTCGTCCTCGCATTTGCAGCCCGAGAGCGCCCACAAGAGCAGCGGCCAGAGGCGTCTGACGAGCCGACCTTCCATCAACGTCCCCCGAACGTCGGCGGGCGCTTCGCGAGGAAAGCCTGGGTGCCCTCTCTGGCGTCGCCGCTGGCGAAGAGCGAGCCGAAGGTCGTCGCTTCGAGCTCACAGGCTGCGTCGAGATCGACGTCGGTGCCACGCCGGAGCACGCGCTTGGCTGCGGCCACGGCCAGGGGGCCGCGCGTCGCGATCAGCGCCGCCGTCTCCTTGGCCTTGGGCAGCAGCTCGCCCGCGGGAAACACGTCGTTGACCAGACCGATGGCCTTGGCTGCCGCGGCGTCGATCGTCTTGCCGCTGTAGACGAGCTCGCGGGCGAGCCCGGGACCCACCAGGCGCGGCAGGCGCTGGGTACCACCGAATCCCGGAATCAATCCCAGCCCGACTTCGGGCAAGCCGAACCTGGCGTTGTCCGAGGCGTAGATGAAGTCGCAGGCCAGGGCGAGCTCCAGGCCGCCGCCGAGCGCGAAGCCGTTCACCGCGGCGATCAGTGGGAAGGGCGCTTCTTCCATGGCGCGGCCGAGCCTGTGACCGAGCTCGCTGAGCCCCTTGGCTCCGGCAGTGTCGAGGCCCGCGAGCTCGGCGATGTCGGCTCCTGCCACGAAGGCCTTGTTGCCCGAGCCCGTCACGATCACGCAGCGTGGCCGCACATCGGGGCCCTCGGCGCAGAGCTCGAGCACTCGCTGGGCGAGGGTGAGCAGGACGAGCTCGTTCAGGGCGTTCAGCTTTTCCGGTCGCTGGACCGTGAGCAGCGCGATCGCACCCTCTCTCTCTATTGTGACGAGGTCGCTCATGGGCTTCTCCATTCGGCGCGCGACGGCTCTCCGCGCGTGCCCTGCGCATCATAAACGTAGAACCCTCGCCCGCTCTTCCGGCCGAGCCAGCCGGCGGCGACCAGGTTCCTGAGCAACGGCGCCGGACGGTATTTGTCGTCGCCGAAACCCTCGTGCAGCACCTCGGCGATGGCGAGCACGGTGTCCAGGCCGATCAAATCGGCGAGCTCGAGCGGGCCCAGTGGATGAGCCAGGCCGAGCTTGGCTCCGGTGTCGATGTCGGTCGCGCTGCCGAGGTGCTCTTCGAGCGCGAAGCAGGCCTCGTTGAGGAGCGGGATCAGGATGCGGTTGACGATGAAGCCCGGTCGATCGCGGCTCTGCACCACCGTCTTGCCGAGGCGCGCGGCCAGGTCGACCACGAGGGCGAGGGACTCCGGGCTGGTCTGCTCGCCGCGAATGACCTCGCAGAGCTGCATCACCGGCACGGGGTTCATGAAATGCATGCCGGCCACGCGCTCGGGCCGGGAGGTGCGAGCCGCCAGCCACGTAATGGAGATGCTCGACGTATTGCTGAGCAGGAGCGCCGAGGGACCGAGCAGGCCGTCGAGGCTGCGAAAGAGCTCGACCTTGAGCTCGGGTTTCTCGCTGGCGGCTTCGATCGCCACGTCGGCCGTCGCGCACTCGGCGAGCGAGCCGACCGGCGTGATGCGCGGTAGCAGCGCGTCGCGCACGGCGGCGTCGAGCTTGCCCTTGGCGACCTGCCGGTTCAGGCGCTCCTCGATGCCGCGCTTGCCGGAGCGCGCGCGCTCCACGTCGGTGTCGGAGAGCAGCACCGAAAGGCCTGCAGCCGCCGCGACCTGGGCGATGCCGGCACCCATTTGACCTGCGCCGATGACGGCGATCGTCGTAAGCTCGGCTGCGTTCATGACTGCGCCGTACCCGTCCGGACGAGGATTGGCAAGCGCCCTGCTGGTGTGCGGGTTTGCGCTCAGCGCGTGCGCGACAAACCGCCCGACGGCGATGCAGCAGGCACAGCTTCTCGCCGACAAAGGCCAGCACGCCGCGGCGGCGCAGGTTCTCGAGCGCCGACTGAGCGAGGCGCCGCGGGACATCGAGGCTCGGCGGCTGCTCATCCGCGTGTACGCCTTGGACGGCCAGCTCGGTCAGTCGAAGCGGCACGCGGAGGTCCTTTTCTCGCAGCTCGGTCGTGGAGACGCGGTGCCCTGGGTCGAGCTCGGACACGCCCTCGAGCTCAACCACCGCTATGACGAAGCTCTCGAACACTACGACGCGGCGGCCGCAGCGGCGCCCAAGGATCCTCTCGGTCCGCTGACCGGAGGCCTGCGCGCCGCGCGCTGGGGCGAAGCCGAGATCGCCGAACCACGCCTGGTCGAAGCGCTGCGCCGTGATCCGCGCTCCGCCGAAGCGTGGCACGCCCTCGGGCTCGTCCGACTCAAGCTCGGTGACCTCCAAGGTGCGAAGTCCGCCTACTCGTCCGGTCTAAGGGCCGACCCGCACGCGCTCGAGAATCGTCTGGGGCTCGCGACCGTCGCGCTGGCTGAAGGCGACGCTGCCGCAGCCCTCGCACAGTACGACGCCATCCTGGCCGAGCGTCCGAAGTTCAGTGACGGAGAGCTCGGTCGCGCTTGGGCGCTGATCCGTCTCGGTCGGCTGGACGAAGCACGAGAGGCGCTCGATAGAGCGTACCGTCTCGGTGCAAACCGTGCTGTTATCGCGCGACAGCGCCGCGTGTTGGACGAGCTCGCGAGCGCACACAAGTGACGCTCGAGTGCGCCGCAAATCCCGTTGTTTCCAATGGAGATTTGCTGGCTTAGAGTTCTTGTAACCGAATTCTCCGCGGCGTACGCTGGCCCCCCTTGCGGGAGCGTCTGCGCGCGCCTGCCGCACGCTATTTCAACGGGTACAAATGGATTCGCAAACAATCCGAACTCTGCTCGGCAAAATCCAAGCTGAGCCGGATTCCGCCGCGAGCTATCAGGAGCTCGCCGATGCAGTGAAGGAGCCGGGAGGCGACCTTTCACAAGACGACCTCTTCCGCTTGCTCGACGCCGCTCGCGACAAGCACGCGCAGCGCGGTGAGTGGACTGCGGTGGCGGCGTTGCTCGAAATCGCCGTCGCTGCTGCACAGGGCACTCCGCGCGAGGTGCCCCTGCTCAAGCTGCAAGCCAAGACCTTGAGGGACGAGCTGTTCGACGAGGACGGCGCGCAGATCGTTTACATCCAGCTCCTCGAGCTGGCGTCGGACGACGCCGAAGCCACCGGCGCGATGGACGAGTCCGAGGGCAAGCGCGCTCGTCACGCCGACATGCTGAAGAGCTACCTCGAAGAGGCCGAGGGCGCGCAGGACGAGGTCTACAAGAGCTCGATGTTGATGCGTGCGGCGGAGATGGACCTCCGCTTCACCTCGGCCGACGCCGATCGCACCGCTGCCATCGAAAGGCTGGAAAAAGCCGTTCGTCTCGACCCCACCAACGAGCGCGCCGCGCAGATGCTCGAGGTGAACTACCGCAAGCAGGGGCGCTGGGAAGATCTGGAGCGGACGCTGGAGCGCCTGTCCGATCGTGCGGAAAAGCCTGCCACGCGCATCACGGCTGGCATCCGTCTGGCGCGTGCTTTTGCGCAGCACCTGAACGACAGCGAGCGCGCCGCGCGCGCTTACGAGCGCGTGCTCAAGGACGCGCCCGAGCAGAGCGAGGCGCTCGAGTACCTGATCGAGCTCTACTCCAATGGCGAGCGCTGGGCTGATCTGTGCGCGCTCTACGAGCGTCAGCTCGCGCCCAAGAACCTGAGCGACCCGGCACTGTTCGGCGACATGCTGCAGGTCGCGATGCTGTACTACCGCAAGCTCGATCGCGCGCGCGACGCCGAGCCGTGGTTCGGTCGCATCCTGAAGATCGAGCCGGCCGCCGAGGTCGCGCTGAACTTCTACCGTGAGTATTGCAAGGCCAACGACGACGAGGGCCACCTGGTCGAGATCTTGCAGGCTGCCCAGCGCTCCTTGCCGGACAGCGCCAAGGAGAAGGCCCAGCTCTCGCGCGAGATCGCCAAGCTGGCCGAGGGGCAGGCCAACGCGCAGAAGGCCATCGAGCAGTACAAGTCCATCTTGCGCTCGGAGCCGGACAACGTCGAGGCGCGCGACAAGCTCAAGCACTTCTACCGCCAGACGGCGAGCTTCAACGCGCTGGTCGAGCTGCTCCGCCAGCAGCTGGAGCGTACGCCCGCAGAGCAGTACAGCGAGCGGCTGGCCATCTTGCGCGAGATCGGCTCGATCTACCGCGAGAACATCAAGAGCGATACGGCGCTGCTCTCGATCCTGAACCAGATCATCCAGCTCGACGAGAAGCTCGACGAGCACGACATCGAGGAGCTGCGCGAGCTCGTCGGTTTGTACGAGAAGCTCAACCGCTGGCGCGACGTCATCACCTATCAGCTGAAGCTGGCCGAGGTGACGCCGGACGTGGAGGAGAAGAAGACGCTGTTCCGCGCCGCGGCTCGCCGCTGGCTGGAGCAGTTCTCCAACGCGCAGAACGCGGCCGAGGCCTACGCCTCACTGCTGAAGGTTGCGCCGGAGGATCAGGAAGCGCGCGAGCGGCTGGAGGAGATCTACCGCAAGCGTCGCGCCTGGCCCGCGCTGTACGAGCTGTTCGCCGGCCAGCTGTCGCAGCTGGAAGGCGCCGCGCGCATCCCGGTACTCTCGGAGATGGCGCAGCTCGCCGCCGAGCGCCTGAACAAGGGCGCCGAGGCGGTGCTGCTCTACCGCCAGATCCTCGATCTCGATCCCTCGCGCCAGGAGGTGCTGGACGCGTTCGAGAAGCAAGCCGAGCGCGCCAAGGACTGGCCCTCGCTGGCCGACGCGCTCGAGCGCCGCATCTCCACGTTGAGTGATGACGCCGCGCGGCTGGCCGCGCTGCAGAAGCTCGGTACGGTCTACGCCGAGCACGTCAACGATCCGCAAGCCGCCGCCCGCGCCTGGCGCCGTGTGCTGGAGCTGCAGCCCGGGCACCACCGCGCGCTGCGCGTGCTGCGCGACGCCTACCTGTCGGGCGCGGACTACGACGGTCTCGAGGAGCTCTACGGCGAACAGAAGGACTGGGAGGGCCTGGCCGAGGTCTTCAGCAGCGCCGCCGACAAGGCCAAGGACAACGCCGCCAAGATCGAGCTCAGCTACCGCGCCGCGGGCGTGTACGAGCAGCGGCTGAGCCAGCCCGAGCGCGCGTTCCGCTCCTACGAGCGCATCCTGGCCGCGGATCCGAGCGACGTTCGCGCAGCGCGCGCGCTGATCCCACTCTACCAGAAGGACGAGAAGTGGGCGCGTCTGCCCCCGCTGTTCGAGCTCATCATCGAGCGGGCCGAGGGCGTCGACGAAAAGCTCGAGATGCTCGGACAGCTGGTCGAGATCGCCGGCAAGCGTCTGTCCGACCGGCGTGGCGCCGCGATCTACGCACGGCGCGCTTACGAGCTCGCTCCCGAGAGCATGGTCGCGCTCGATCTCCTGGAGGAGGCGTGTCGCGCGGCCGGCAACTGGGACCCGCTGGTCGAGGCGCTGCAGCAGCGTCTGACGGCGCTGCCGGCGGCCGAGGCAGCTCCGGCGCCCGAGACCGGCGGCAAGAAGAAGAAGAAGAAGAAGGGCGGCGCAGCCGAAGAGCCGGCGCCGCGCTCGAGTGAGGCGCCGCAGCGTCGGCTGCTGGAGCTCAAGCTCGCTCGCGTGTTCGCCGACGAGCTCAATCGCGTGGAAGAAGCCATCACGCTGTATCGCAGCGTGCTCGATCGCGAACCGACCGAGATCGAGGCCGCCACGGCGCTCGAGCTCATCCTGCGCCGCCTCGATCGGCGCGAGGATCTGCGCTGGCTGCTCGACCTCCGCGCCGAGAACGCTCCGGGCGACCTCGAGCGCGTTCAGGTCCTCGGCGACTGGGCCGTGCTCGAGGAGGACGTCTTCGAGGCACCCGACCGCGCCATCGCGCTGCATCGCCGTATCCTCGAGATCGAGGCCACGGACGAGCGAGCGCTCAAGGCGTTGCCGCGCCTCCTGCTTCAGGCGGGCGAGCCGGCCGCTGCCGTCGACGTGCTGGAGCGTCATCGCGAGCTGCTCTCGGGCGATGCCCGCGCCGAACGCGATGCCGAGCTCGCCGAGCTCTACCTGAGCAAGCTCAACCGCAACGAGGACGCGTTCAAGAGCGCCGTCGACGCGCTGAGCTCGGACGAGAGCGCTCCGCGCGCGATCCAGGTGCTGGAAGCACTGCTCGCGGTTCCGGGCGTGCGCGGCAAGGCGGCCGAAGTGCTGAACAGCCGCTACGCCGAGGGCGGCGACGCGCGGCGCGAGGCGCAGTCGCTCAGCGTGCTGCTCGAGGAGACGAAGGATCCGCAGGAGCGGCTCGCCATCTACACGCGCCTCTGCGACGTGTACGAGGAGAAGCTCAAGTCCTACGGCAGCGCGCTCGACACCCTGCTCGCGGCCTTGCGCGAGTTCCCCGTCGATCTGTCGCTGTGGGATCGCGGCGAATCGCTGTCCGTTCTCGCCGGCCGCCCCACGGATCTGGGCGAGGCCTATCGTGAGGTGCTCCACGCCAAGCTGCCGCCCGACACCGAGGCGGAGCTGTGCGAGCGCGCGGCGCGTCTGCACGAGGACAAGCTGGGCGACCCGATCGGCGCCACGCCGTACCTCGAGCGCGTGCTCGTGCTCAACCCGGGCAACGAAGTCGCCTTCCGCCGCCTGAAGGACATCCTGACCGCGGCCGAGCGCTGGGGTGAGCTCGAGGCGCTGTACGACCGCGCCACCGCCGCCACCGACGACGTCGGCCGGCGCGTGGAGATGCTGGCCGAGGTGGCGCTGATCTGCGAGGAGATCATCGAGGACCCGGCCAAGGCCACCCACTACTACGAGCGCATCCTCACCATCGACGCACTGCACGAGCAGAGCGTGCGCGCGCTCGATCGCCTCTACACCCAGTCGGGCAAGAACAAGCAGCTGGCGGACTTGCTCGAAAAGCGCCTCGAGGCCGCCGTCGGCGACGAGGCCTTCGAGATCAAGCTGCGCCTGGCCAAGCTCGAGCTCGATCTGCTCGAGCCCGACCGCGCCATCGTTCACGTCGAGGACGTGCTGCGCGAGCGTGTCAACGACCACGAGGCTCGCACGCTGGCCGAGCGCATGCTCGAGATCGGCTCGCTGCGCGCGCGCGCGGCGCGCATGCTCGAGAACGTCTACGAATCGCGCGACGAGGTGCGCGAGCTCGTGCGCGTGCTCTCCATCCGTCTCGACAGCCTGGGCGAGGAGAACGGCAACGAGGAGGAGCGTCGCGACCTCTTGCGCCGCATGGCGCAGCTGCAGAACGACCGCCTGCACGACGACGACGGCGCGTTCCAGAGCCTGTCCAAGCTGGTCCCGCTCGATCCGCTCGACAGCGACTCGCGCGACGAGCTGCTCAACATCGCCGAGCGGCGTGGCAGCTGGGAGCAGGTCGCCACCGTGCTTTCGGCCGCCGCCAAGCGCGCGGACACGGCCGGGCTCAAGGGCGAGATCCTCACGCGCGTCGCGCTGATCCAGCAGGATCGACTGCACAACCGCGAGCAGGCCGAGGGCGTCTACCGCCAGGTGCTCGAGCTCGACGAGACCGACGCCAACCTGGTACTGCCCGCCGCGCGCTCGCTCGAGCGCATCTACGAGGCGAGCGCGGACCACCAGCGCCTGGCGGAGATGCTGCGCGTGCAGGTGAAGTTCGAAGAGGACGGCAACGTCCGGCGCGAGCTGCTCGGCCGTCTGGGCGAGCTCAGCCGCAACCTGCTCGGCGACAACAAGGCCGCCATCGAGGCGTGGCGTTCGCGCCTGGAAGAGCAGCCCGACGACGAGGCCGCCCTGGCCGCGCTCGATCGGCTGTTCGAGCAGACGGAGCAGCACCGCGAGCTCGTCGACGTGCTGGAGAAGCGCCGCGAGCTCTCGAGCGACGACAACCTGCGCCGTGAGCTCAGTGCGCGTCGCGCCGAGGTCTTGTGGAAGCGACTGAGCGAGGTCGACGAGGCGATTTCGGCCTACCAGAACCTGGTCGCGGAGTTCGGACCCAGCACGGAGTCGCTGCTGGCGCTCGAGTCGCTCTTCGGCACGGCCGAGCGCTGGCTCGACCTCGGTGATGCTTACGAGCAGCACCTCGACATCGTGCAGAGCGACAGCGAGCGGCTGGACCTCCTGGCCAAGCTCGGTGACATCAAGCGCGAGCACCTGAACGACGTGCCGGCCGCGCTCGAGGTCTATCGCCGTGCTCTCAGCCTCGACACCCAGCACGCGCCGAGCCGCGCGGCGCTGGAGAAGCTGCTCGAGTCGAGTGACACGCAGGCCCGCCGCGAGGCCGCCCAGCTGTTGCACCCGCTGTACGAGGCGGACGGTCAGTACGACCGCTTGCTGCGTGCGATCGAGATCGAGATCGAGACGGCCGAAGACACGCTCGACAAGCTCGAGGGCTTCGAGAACGCGATGCGCGTGGCCGAATCCTCGCTGTCCGATTCGAGGCGCGCCTTCAGCTACGCCGAGCGCGGCGTGCGCACGGCGGTCGGGCACGCCGATCTGCAGCCGTGGTTCAATCACCTCGAGCGCCTGGCGGCGGCCACCGGCAGGCAAGCGGACTACGCCAAGCTGCTGTCCGAGGTCGTGGACTCCATCTTCGACGGCGATCTCCAGCTCAGCGTCACGCTGCGCATCGCCGACATGGGCAAGAACGAGCTCCAGGACCGCGATCTGGCCAAGACTTATTACAGAAAGGCGCTGGAGCTGCGCGCCGACGATCGCCGCGCTCTGGTCGCGCTCGAGTCGCTGTACGAGGAGTCCGGAGACAGGCCGAGTCTGCTCGACATCCTCGAGCGCCGCGGCGAATCGGCGGAGACCGACGACGAACGCAAGCAGCTGATGTTCCGCCGCGCCAAGCTGCTGTCCGACTCGGATGACCGCGCGCGCGCGATCGCCGTGTACGAGCAGATCCTGGACATGGGCCTCGACCGCGAGGCCGTCGCCAGCCTGGAGAAGCTCTACACCGCCGCCGAGCAGTGGAGCGAGCTCGTGCGCCTGTACGAGCGCCAGCTCGACGAGAACCCGAGCACTGCGGCTGACCTGCGCGTGAAGGTGGCCGGCGTGGCGGCGCACCATCAGGGTGACTTCGAGCGCGCCTTCGAGGAGCTCGAGCAGGCTCTGAACGAGGACCGCCAGCACCAGGGTGCGGTGGCCGAGCTCGAGCGCTTGCTCGGCAAGGCTCCCGACGCCGAGCACCGCGCGCGCGCGGCCGGCTTGCTCGAGCCGGTCTACCTGGTTCGCGCCGACTACAACAAGGTGATGGAGACGCTGCAGGCGCGCCTGAGCGTGGCAGCCGACCCCGACGTCAAGCGCGAGCTACTCCAGCGTCTGGCCCAGCTCTACGAAGAGCAGAAGGAAGACTACCAGAGCGCGCTCGAGACGATCGCCAAGCTCTATCACGAGGATCTCGCCGACGAGAACACGGCGAGCGAGCTCGAGCGCCTGGCGCGCGTGGCCGGCGCCGAGAAGCGTCTGGCCGAGATCTACGCCGACGAGCTCGAGCAAGTCGACAACGACGACTCGACCACGGCCAAGCTCGCCCGTCGCACCGGCGAGCTCTTCGATCGGCTCGGCAACGGCGAGCGTGCGCTGACCTTCTACCGCCGTGCGCTGGCTTTCGAACCCGATAGCCGCGACCTGTTCCGTGCGATCGACGCCATCTTGCAGAAGGGCGATCAACACGAGGAACGCGTCACGCTGTATCGCAACGCCCTCGATCACCGCTTCGAGCCGGCCGAGCGCCTCGAGCTGTTCCACGTCATCGCAGAGCTGCAGCGGGGGCCGCTGGCGAGCCCGGACGACGCGATCCAGACCTACCGCGAGGCGATCGAGGTCGACGAGCGAGATGCGCGTTCGCTCGACGCGCTGACCGAGCTCTACCAGCAACGCGAGCGCTTCGACGATCTGGGTGAGCTCTACCTACGACGCGCCGAGCAGGCCGAATCTCCGACCGCGGGCGCTCCCTACCGACTGGCGCTGGCGCGGCTGTACAAGAAGCTCGGCCAGCTCGAGCGCTCCGTCGATCAGCTCGAGACGCTGGTGTCCGAGGCGCCCGGCCAGAAGGACGCCGTGGCCGAGCTCGAGGCCCTGCGCGATCACCCCGATCTCAAGGAGCGCGTGGTCGAGATCCTGCGGCCGCTGTACGAGTCGGCCGACGACTGGCGCCGCCTGATCCAGCTGAACGAGGATCGCTACGCGCTGGCGGAGGACTCCGAGAAGGTCTCGGTCCTGCGCGAGACCGCCGAGCTGTGGGAAACGCGCGGCAGCGATCCGGTGCGGGCGCGCGGTGCGCTCGAAGCCGCCGTCGGTCTGGACCCCGAAGACGCCTCGCTGCGCTCGGACTACGAGCGGCTGGTCACGAGCACCAAGGCCTGGGATCGCCTGGCCGAGACCTACGAGGACGTGCTCGAGGCTCAGCCCGATCTGGGTAGCAAGCGCGACGTGCTCCTGGTGCTGGCCAAGACCAACGACGAGAAGCGCGACGATCTCAGGCAGGCGCTCTCGGCCTACGATCGCCTGCACAAGGACGACCCCTCGGATCTCGACTCGGTCAAGGCCATCGAGCGGCTCTCGATGCTGCTCAGCGACTGGCCAGTGCTCGTTCGCGTCCTCGTCGACAAGACCGACATGGTGCTCGACGACGCCGAGCGCGCGTCCATCTGGCGCCAGGTGGGCGAGGTGCGGCGCGACATGCTCCACGAGACCGAGGCGGCCATCAACGCCTACGAAAAGGCGGCCGAGCTCGAGCCCGAGAGCACCGGCACCGTCGATCGCCTGATCGAGCTCTACGAGGAGAAGGGCGATCCGGCGCGCCTGGTCGACCTCTACCAGCGCCGCGTCGAGCTCGCGGGCGACGGTGACGTCGAGCTCAAGTACAACCTCACGCTGGCCGGCGCCAAGCGCTACGAAGAGGAGCTCGGCGACAGGCCCAAGGCGATCGAGATGCTGAATCAGGCGCTCGCCGCCAAGCCCTCCGATCGCCCCGCCATCGCCGCGTTGAACCGCCTCTATCGCGCCGAGGCGATGTGGGCCGAGCTGCTCGACAACTTGAAGCTCGAGGCCAGCATGGCCGACACCGCGCAGGAGCGCGGGCGTCTGCGCAAGGAGATCGGCGGAGTTCTGGCCGACAAGCTCGAGAGCTACGAAGACGCGCTCGAGGCCTACCGCCAGGCGCTGGACGAAGCACCCGAGGACAGCGAAGCCACCGACAAGGTGCGCGCCATCGGTCACCAGCACGAGGAGCTACGCCGGCCGGTGGCGGATATCCTGGTGCCGGTGCTGCAGCAGACCGGACGTCACGACGCGCTGGTCGACGCCCTGGAGCTGCGCCTCACCGCCGAGGCCGACCCCGCCGATCGCACGGCCACGCTGACCACGATCGCGGAGGTCCTGGACAAGAAGCTCGGCAAGGCCGACGACGCACTCTCGGCGCTGCTCCGTGCGCTGACCGAACGTCCCGATTCGACGGATCTCCACGGCGAGATCGAGCGGCTGTCAGCTGCCGCCGACGGTGGCTTCAAGCGCTACGCCGACGCACTCGGCGAGCGCGCTGGAGCGACCTTCGACGCCGACCTGGCGCGCGACTTGTTCGTGCGCCTGGGCAAGGTCGCGGAAGAGCGCTTGCAGGATTATCCGCGCGCGGTCGAGGGTTACGAGCGTGCCGTGGAGCAAGCGGGTGACCAGCCCGAGCTGCTCGAGGCGCTCGATCGCCTGTACGGCAAGACCGAGAACTACCAGAAGGTAGCCGAGACCATCGAGCGGCGCGTGGCGGTGGAGCCGGCGGGCGACAAGCAGGCCGAGCTCTATCATCGCCTCGGCGCGCTGCAGATCGAGCAGTTCGAGGATCCGTCCCGCGGCCTCGCCTCGCTGCGCTTGGCGCTCGAGCGCGTGCCCACGCACGACGGCGCCGTAGAGGCGCTCGAGAAGCTGACCGAGGACAAAGACCTGTTCGAAGAGGCAGCGGAGGTTCTGGAGGACGTCTACCGCCAGCAGAACCGCACCGATCGCCTGGCCAAGCTCTTCGAGAAGCGCGTCGGTTTCGCTGCGTCGCCCGAGCTCAGGATGGAAATGCGGCGCAACCTCGCGCGCGTGCTCGAGGACGAGAGCAACGACAAGGCCGCCGCGCAGCGCGTGCTGCAGCAGGGCCTCGCCGAAGCCCCGAACGAGCCCACGCTGCTCGACGAGATCGAGCGCCTGGCGCCGCTCACCGGCAACTGGGACAGCGCCGCGGCCGCCCTGCGCGACGCCATCGAGAAGAACCAGAAGACGCTGCTGCCGGACGTCGCCGTACCGCTGACGCTGAGGCTCGCCGCTTGGCTGCGCGACAAGGCCGGAGACAAGACGGGAGCCGAGTCGGCGCTGAGCAAGGGCCTCGAGTTCGACCCCACCAACGACGAGATGCTGGAGCAGCTCGAGCAGCTGCAGCGCGGCCCCGGCCGCGAGAAGGAGCTGTTCGGGACGCTGCGCCGCCGCGCCAAGCTGCAGAGCGATCCGAACCGACGTGAGGAGCTCTACAAGCAAGCCAAGTCGCTGGCGGACTCCACGAACGACTCCGAGGCGGCCGAGGCGCTGCTGCGCGAGCTCCTGACGCAAGACGACGGCAACGCCTGGGCTCTGAGCGAGCTCGCCCGGCTGCGCGAAGCGGCAGGCGACTACAAGGAGACCTTCAAGCTCGTGGTCAAGCTCGCCGATCTCGCTGCCGACGCCGGCGAGGTGCGCGAGCTGCGCCGGCGCGCGGCGCTCCTGGCCCGCGATCGGCTCGAGGACAAGCCGGCGGCGATCGAGCTGTTCGAAAAGATCTTCGAGGACGATCCGTCTGCCAGCGACGCGGCGCAGGCCCTGCGCGACCTCTACCCGGCCGAAGAGCAGTGGGCAGAGCTGTCCGGCCTGCTCGAGCGTCTGGCCGAGCTCGCCACCTCCACCGAGCAGCGTTCGGCGCTGCGCATCGAGCTCGCCAAGCTGCATGAGGAGCGCTTCAAGGCACCCGATCGCGCGATCGAGCTCCTGCGCGCGGTGCTGGCGGATCAGCCCGACAACGCCGACGCGGTCGTGCAGCTCAGCGAGCTGTTCGAGAGCACCGGCCGCGACGAGGATCTGGCCGAGCTCCTGGCCTCGCAGATCGAGGCCGCCAACCGCCGCGGCGACCTCGGCAGCGAGCTCCGCTACCAGGTGCGCCTGGGCGAGGTCTACGAGAGCCGTCTGAAGAACCGCGAGAAGGCGATCGAAACCTACCGCGGCGTTCTGGCTCGCGACGCCGGTCACCGCGGCGCGCTCGAATCGCTGGCAGGCCTGTACAAGGGCGCCAAGCAGCACGCCGAGGCGGCCGAGGTCACCGATCGCCTGCTGACGATGAGCTCGGGCGAGCAGGCCGTGAGCCTGGCGATCGAGCTCGCCGATCTCTACGGCCAGCTCAAGGCCCTGGACCAGGCGGCCTCGGCGCTCGAGCGCGGTCTCAGCGCCGACAGCGGCAACACCACGCTCCGCGATCGCCTGCGCAAGCTGTACGAGAGCACCCAGACCTGGGAGAAGCTCGCGGCGCTCATCGCTCAGGACGCGGACATGACGGAGGACACCGACCAGAAGGTGGCGCTCCTGCGCAAGGCCGCGCAGATCCACGGCCAGAAACGCAAGGATCACGCCGCCGCGGCCGCGCTCCTCGACCGCGCCAGCGCGCTCAAGCCCGACGACCGCGAGCTCTTGCTCGAGCTCTGCGACGAGTACAGCGCCTCGGGGCGCGGCAAGCAGGCCGCCGAGGTGCTGCAGATGATCGTGGACAGCTACGGCGGCAAGCGCAGCAAGGAGCTCGCCGAGATCCACCGCCGCCTCGCCGCGGCGCACCTGGCCGACGGCGACGCTTCGAAGGCCGCCGAGGAGCTCGACAAGGCCTTCCGCATCGAACCGGGCAACATCGGCGTTCTGGCCATGCTCGGCGAGGTGGCGCTACAGGTGGCCGACTACAAGAAGGCCCAGCAGATGTACCGCGCCCTCCTGCTGCAGAAGCTCGACGCCAGCGGGCCCATCGGCAAGGCGCTGGTGTTCGTCCGCCTCGGCGACGTCCACGACAAGCTCGGCGAAAAACCGAAGGCTATCCAGATGTACGAGCGCGCGGTGCAGACCGACGACAAGCTGGAAGAAGCCCGCACCAAGCTCGAGGCCCTGAAGAGCAGCTGAGTCCGGAGGGGAGCCGCGGTATAGAATCGCGGATCCCCCGATGGCCGACTCCCGACCGACCCTGCCCTACGACCCGCGCGCGAGCGTGGCGCCGCAGGGGGTCACGGTCACGGGGCGCATCGGTCGGGGCGCCATCCGCTCCCACGACCGGGCCCTCGGCCTGCTCGGAACGTTGGGGGCGGCAGTGGCCTCGATGCGTACCCCGGGCATCGCCGCCCGCCGCACCGTGCGCCGCATCCTCACCGTTCAGGTGCTCTACACGGGCTTCGAGGCGCTGCCGCTGATCAGCGCCGTGGCCCTGCTGATCGGCGCCAGCATCATCTTTCAGACCAACCTGATGGTGCCGGGCGCCGACGGTGCGCTGCTCGGTAAGATCCTGGTCGCCATGGTGCTGCGTGAGCTGGCGCCGCTGATCACCGCCATCGTGGTCGCCGGCCGCTCGGGCACCGCGATCGCCACCGAACTCGGCAACATGAAGGTCAACGCCGAGATCTACGCGCTGATGTCGCTTGGCATCGACCCGGCGCGGTTCGTGATCTGGCCGCGGCTGCTGGCCACGGCGCTGAGCGTGATCGTGCTCATGGTCTACTTCGCCGTGGTCGCCCTGCTGGGAGCCTTCGGTGTGGGCTTGCTCATGGGTGAGGCCAGTCTCGAGGGCCTGCGCTTCGGCGTGGCGTCGACCGTGATGACCTACGACCTCGGGCTCTTTCTGGCCAAGGGCATCGGTCTCGGCACCATCGTGGGCTGGCTCTGCTGCCACTTCGGCCTCGAAGTGAAGAGCTCACCCACCGAGGTGCCGATCATGGCCAGTCGCGCCGTCGTCACCAGTCTGCTCGGCTGTGTCGTGTACAATACGCTGGTCACCGCCACCTTCTACTCACTCGTAGGACCTCCGATTCGTTGATGAAACCCGGGCTCGTGCTCGAGAAAGCCAGCTTTCGCTACGGCGAGCTCTGGGTGCTGCTCGAGACCGATTTCGAGGTGCCGCGCGGGAACATGGTGGTCGTCACCGGCGACAACGGCGTTGGCAAGTCGACGCTGCTGTACCTGTGCGCCGGGCTCGTGCCGGCCACGTCGGGCCAGGTTCTGCTCGACGGTCAGGTCCCGAGCGTGACCCGCCCGAGCGACATGATCCGGCACGGCGTGCGGCGCGGCTTCGTCTTTCAGCACGGCGGCCTGCTCGCCAACCGCACGGCGCTCGACAACGTGACGCTGCCGCTCTCGTACCACGCCGACGTGCTCGGCCTCGACGAGGGGGAGGCGCAGAAGCGAGCTCGCGAGCTCCTCAACGAGCTGCGCGTCACGCAGACCGACTTTCACACGCTGCCGGCCCACCTCTCGGTCGGCGTGCGGCAGCGGGTGGCGCTGGCGCGCGCCCTCGTGCTCCACCCGACCTTCGTCTTCATGGACGATCCCGATGCCGGGCTCGACGAGAGTACGAAGCAGCTCGTTTTTCAGCGCCTGGAGCGCCTGCGCGACGACCCCGAGGTGACCACCGTGCTGACCAGCACCGATCCCGAGCTGATCGACTTTCTCGGCGTGGACGTGGTGCGCCTGGAGCACGGCAGGTTGCTCCGCGAATCGCGGCGGGCGCAGCTGGCCTAGTCGTTCGGCTTCTGCTCGCGCAGCCAGTCAGCGACCTTCGCAATCATGCGATCGCGCTCGGCCACGGGCTGAAACAGCATGAACTCCGGCGTGTCATGCCGGCTCGACAGCTCGAAGGCGTAGAGATCGCAGAGCCTGAGCTTCATCTTGGTCCCCGCCGGCACGCTGAGCTGCGTGCGGTGCGCGGAACGGGAGCCGTGCGGCGTCTCCAGCTTGACCATCACGCCTTCGGAGCGCGCTTCGCCGTACGGCGTCCGGCGCGCCAGCATGGCCAGCGCGTACGCCTGGAGTGGCGCGAGGCTGAGTGCCCCGCGTGCGGCGATCGGGGCCAGGTTGAGCTGATTTTCGGAGGCTTCTAGCGTGCTCGTGAGCTCCACCAGCGGCTCCGTACGGCCGCCATGGGCCAGAAGGACGGCGAGCTCCAGCTGCTGGGCCTGGTCGC
>DATLIL010000122.1:0-3095 GCA_035539475.1 Polyangiaceae bacterium | reverse complement strand
ACTCGATGTTCTTTCGTGGCGACGGCAAGGGCAACACGCTGCCCGTATCGGTGGGCGGCTGGGACTGGACGTTCCTGCAGCAGGCTCTCGCTCGCGGCGGCGAGAACCGCTGGATCTCGCAGAGCATCGGCGGAGAGACGCGGCCCGAGATCCAGCGCCTACTCGCCAAGGGCGCGGGCAAGCTGGTCGATGATCCACTCGCCACCGTGGAGCTCAGCCACGTCACCTGGCAGATCAATCAGAACGGCATCGGGATCTACAAGGCCGCGGACCCCGAGATGGCCAAGCTCGTCCGGCGCATGGGCTACGATCTGCGGGTGACCAGCGCCTACTTCAACGACATCGCGGAGGGCGAGCCGCTGCGCGTGGGGGTCACGATGGAAAACGAGGGTGTCGCGCCCTTCTACTATCCGTGGCGCCCGATCGTTGCGGTCGTCGATCAGAAGGGTCAGGTGGTCCGCTCCTGGTACGCCTCCTGGGACCTGCGCGACGTCATGCCTCGCGAGATCCGCGCCTTCCCCGACTGGAAGCTGCCCGGCAGTCCCAAGTACGTTCCCTTCGGGAAACCGCGTTATTTCGCGTTCGAGCACGCAGAGCCCAAGCTCGCGCCGGGGCAGTACAAGCTGCTCTTGAGAGTGGCGAATCCACTCGAGCAGGTCCTGGCCAAGCGACGAGCGAAGGGCGAGTCGGTGGCGCGTGCCCTGCCCTTGCGCTTCGGCAATGCGTCACAGCGCAGCAACGGTTGGCTCGTGCTCGGCGATTTCGCGGTCACGCCGAAGAAGTGACCATTCAGGAAACGATGCCGTCGCGCAGAGAGGAATCGAAACGCGGCGAGGGCCACCATGCCGAGGATGCGCTGGCTCTATGTATTCCTGGTTCCGTCTGTTCTCGCGTCCGCGTGTAGCACCGGATCGGGCACGTCCAAGCCGGGTCACGGCTCTGGCAGCAGCAGCAACGGCGCCACGGGCTCGGGCGGAACGATTGCGCTCGGCGGCTCGTCGAGCATCGATCTCCCCGCCGGCGGCCAAGCCGACACCGGTCTCACCATCACCTCGATCCGGTTGGATCCGCCCGATGCGGTGCTCGACGTCGGTTTCGGCGAGACCGGCAGCCAGAACTACGCCGTTTTTGCCTCGATCGACGGTGGTGAAGAGGAAGACATCACGGAGCGCGCGGTCTTCGACGTGCCCGACAACTGGCGCATCGGAACCTTCCCCGACGCGACGCAGCCCGAGTTTCAGACCGCCGCCGAGGAGCCCCGCGGCGGCGTCTTGACCGTGCGTGCCACGGCCGCGAACGGCGATGGCACGACGACGAGCGCCACGACTTCCCTCACCGTGCGATTTGGCGGCGACGCCACGGACCCGCGTGAAGTCTTCGGCAGCGCGGGCCTGCCGCTGCCGGCGGATCCGGAGAGCCTGTTCGGCGGATCCGAGCAGGCAACGCGAGCGCCGAGCATCGTGTACCCGCCGGACGGCGCGATGATGCCGCCGAACGTCGGCAGGCTCGACGTTCACTTTCTGCCGGGCAGCGCCAGCAACACGGTGTTCGAGGTCGCCATCGACGGCCCCGCAGTGGCGCTCCGCTACTACGTGCGCTGCGGCACGGCCGTGGAGGGCGGCTGCATCCTGCCGCTCGACGAGCAGGGCACCCGCTACGTGACCCAGGGCAACCGCGGCACCGACGGCGTGACGATCACCGTGCGCGGCACGGACGACACAGGCAGCGCGTTCGGCACGTCCGAGCCCGTGAAGCTCCTGTTCTCCGACAGCGAGGTTCAGGGCGCGGTCTACTACTGGGCCATCGTCGCGGCGATCGGGACCGGTCGCTTCAACAGCAGCATCATGCGCTTCGACTTCGGTAACCCCGCCAGCGTGCCGGAGCAGTTCATCGCGCTGGGCCAGGGCAGCTCGTGTGTCGGCTGTCACACGCTCTCGCGCGACGGCACGAAGCTCGGCGCCTTGTTCGGGGGTAACAGCGGCGGCGGCCTGGTTTACGCCCCGGACCTCACGAAGCAGCCCACTGACCCGAGCCTGCTCGCCGTCAACAACGACCAGACGCAGGGCGTGCACTTCTCTTCTTTCAGCCCGACGGGCGACCGCTTCGTGGGCATCAACGGCGGCGGCACGGGCTCGGATTCGGGTGCCACCAATCTGCTCTACTTTCACGACGGCGCGACGGGACAGCGGCTCGCGGCCGAGACGCTCACGCTGCCGGTGGAGCCCAACCACCCGGACTGGTCACCGGACGGCAGCACGATCGCCTTCAGCGTCGTCGGCCAGCACACGAACTCACAGAAGCCCAAGGGCTGCGGCCTCTCGCTGATCCGCAACGACGGCAGCAGCTGGAGCACGACCCCGGAGGAGCTCTTTGCCCCGAACCAGAACGACGTGGTTCGCTACGCGCCTGCCTTCGTCCCGGACTCCTCCCTGCTGCTCTACAACGAAGCGCGCTGCTCCGAGGACACCGCGTTTGGAGTGCCCGATCCGTGCGACGCCGACGATGATCCGAGCGCGAAGGTCTGGGCCATGCGCCCCGAGGCGGGAGCGGCTCCGGTGCTGCTGGCGAACGCGTCGAAACCGGGCCCGATGGACGGCGCCAACACCGCCTTCGCGGACACGTTTCCGCGCATCGCGCCGAGCGAGAGCCACCACCAGGGCAAGCGTCTGTACTGGGTCACGATCGGCTCGCACCGTCGCGCTGGTTTGTTGAACTACGGTCCCACCGTCGACGTCTGGGCGCCGTTCAAGAGCCGCAAGCTGGTCTGGATGTTCGCCATCGATCCCGATCGCGTGCTCGCCGGCGAGGACGGCAGCTATCCGGGCTTCTTCCTGCCCATTCAGTACTCGCCCGCCAACGCGGCGGCGCCGCTACCGGAGGAGTCCGAGGACGTGCGTTCGCTCGGCCTGGTGAAGACGTCGAACCACCTGGCGCAGTGGACCGCCGGCATCGTGTCCGATCTGCCGCCACCGCCGCCTGATCCGCCGCCGCCGCCGCCCGATCCGCCGCCACCCGTTCCCAGGTGATCACGTTTCGGGAAACGCGAACTTCGCAGCTTGAGGATTCGCGAACCGGCGAGGCGTAAGGAACAATCA
>DATLIL010000121.1:0-7601 GCA_035539475.1 Polyangiaceae bacterium | reverse complement strand
CGCCCACAGCTCGCGCGCGTGCTCGCTGACGCTGCCGCCCTGCGTGCCGTCGACGAGCACCCGGCCCTCGGGCGTGAAGTGCAAGAACTCGGCGCCGGAGCGGCTGACGGCCCGCTCGATCAACGCGCTCTGCTGCTCTTCGCTGGCGGCCGCCAGACGCGCGGCCAGGGTCGTGGCCAGGAGCTCGCTGCGCTGCGCGGCGGCCTCGTCGCTCTGCTTGCGGAGCTCGCGCACGCCGAGCTGCGCGATGGCGATCGCCGCCAGCACACCAACCAGGATCACCAGGGCCGGTGCCAGCACCACGAAGGGCAGGGGAAACCGTGACCGCAGAGCCAAGGCGGCTCCAGTCTACTCGTCGCTGACGAGCCGAGCGAACAGTGCGTGGTCGAGCCAGCGCGAGCCGACGAACTCTGCCTGTCGCGCAATGCCCTCGAAGCGGAAGCCGAGGCGGCCGATCACGCGCAGGCTGGGCATGTTGTCCGTGGCCGCGGCGCAGCGCATGCGGTGCACACCCATGCGTCCGAAGGCGAAATCGACGCAGGCGCGCGCCGCCTCCGTCATCAGGCCTCGCCCGGTCGCCTCGCGCCGGAGCCAGTAGCCGAGCTCGCAGGAGCGGTGCAGGTGGACGCACGAGTCGAGCCCGACCACGCCGAGCAGGGTGGAGCTCGCCCGGTCGCGGATGGCGAAGCGGACGGCGCGACCCGCGTCCCAGTCGGCGGCGCAGGCCTCGGCGTAGCGCAGGCTGGCCTCCGGCGTGCTGTTGTAGGGCACCCAGGGCAGCCAGCGCTCGAGGTGCCAGCGCGAGCCGTCGACGGCGTCCCACAGCTCGGGGCCGTCGTTCAGATCGATGGGCAGGAGCAGGGCGCGCGCCGTTTCGACGGGAGCCCGGCGCAGCATGGCGCGCGACGGAATGGACAGCAGCGGCGGGATCGGCGGCTGCGCAAGGCGCGTCGGCGGATCGTCCTTCGACGGCTTCACTTGCAGACCGCCCGCAGCGCGAACACCTCGAGGTGCGCTGCCTCGTAGTCACGCCAGGAGAGCAGCCACTCGCCGTTGCGGCTGCCCGCCACCAGCGCGGGGGTCGGCTGGAAGCCGTTGACGCGGTTGACGACGCTCGACTTGCCGACGCCGTCACGCGTCACCGAAGCCATCTTCACGCGCGACTCCTCGTACCAGGCGAGCTGCACCACACCGTGGCCGGTGGCGAGCGCGGGGCTCGCACCCTTGGGTGAGAACTCGCGCGACCAGAGCTTCTGGGACTTGTCGCGCTCGACGAACGCCACCGAGGCGCCCGCCTTCTCGTCGTTCCAGGCCACGAAGCAGCCGTCATCGCTGCAGGCGACACGAGGCTGCACGTTGCGGCTGTGCGGCGCGCTGAGCGGAACCAGCACGCCCATGGTCTCGATTTGCGGCTGCGCCGGTCGCCCACCGCGCTTGGGCGGTGTCATCTCCAGCCCCTGGCCGAGCTGCGCGAGCGGCACGCTGAGCAGCATCACCTGTCGCCGCCGCGGATCGAGCTCGAGCGACAGCGCGACGTGCAGCTTGCCGTGGGCGATGGTCGCGTCGGGCATGGTGGCGCGCGTGGCCGTGGCCTTGGCCGGAAGGAACGCGGTGAGGCGCACTGCCTGCGCCTTCGGATCCGAGTTCTCGGAGAGCTCGCGCGCCACGATGTCGGTGGTGCCGGGCGAGAGCTGCTCGGCCCAGACCGCCCAGAAACCACTGCCCGGTGCGCCGGTGATGGCCGGATAGAACTCGCTGTTCTTGATGTTCGACAGGCGCTTGGCGGGCCCGGCGATCTTGCCGTTGGCCTCGAGCAGGCGAGCGTAGACCGCCGACTCCTTGCCGCCCTCGTCCCAGTAAACGAGCGCCACCTTGTCGCCCGCGGGGACGAGCTCGGGCTGGCGCACGCTGGCCGATTCGGGCGTGACCTGCGTGGGCTCGTTCAGGCGGCGCAGCGCGCGGTCGAGCAGCACCGTGTAGGTCTGGCGCCGGCGCGGATCCTGGTGATTGTCGACCCAGGCCAGCACGACGCCTTCCTTGGACTCGACCACCGACGGCCGCGACGCAGCCTGGTCGAGCTCGTAGGGGCGCGGGCGCGAGAGCGCGGTGACCTTGCACGGCCCCTTGGCTTCTTCGATCGCCACCTTGGCGTGAGAGAGCAGCGAGCGCGCGGCGGGCGAGGAGCTCTTCTGGAACGCAGCCTCGAACGACTCGAGCGCCATCTCCGGCTCCTTCTCGAGCTCGCCCTGACCCTTGGACAGGAGGTTTGCCGTCTCGCCGGACTTGGCCTTGGTGCGCCCGTCGTCCTGCTTGGCGGCCGCCGACTTGCTGCTGCCGCCTGCGGGCGGGTGCAGCACGTAGAGCCAGGCGGCGTAGCCACCGAGCGCCGCCGCGGCGACCACGAAGAGCACGGCGATGGCCTTGATCGTGCTGCCCTGGCGCACCGGCGGGGTGGTGCTGGGGGCCGCCACGGGCGGTGGTCCGCCGTAAGACAGCGGCACCTGCGCGGTGAGGGCCGTGGGCGGGGTGAGCGGCGCCACGGAGCGCTCGCTACGCGCCAGGTTGGCCGCCGCGAGCTCGGAGGCGATCAGCTCGTCGACCGGGCTCGACTCGACGTCGGAGCTCAGCTGCGGCCGGCGCGTGGCCGGTCCGCCCGGCGAGAGCGCCGCGGTCATCGTCTCGGAGAACTCCTTGGCGGTCTGGAAGCGGTTTTGCGGGTCGCGGTCCAGAGCCCGCGCAAACCACTGATCGAAGCTCGGCGGCAGGTCTGGCCGGAGCTTGCTCGGGCGCGGCAGGGGCGCACCCGCGATCTGTGCCAAAATCATGGCCACGCCCTGCTCTACGTTCCACACGGTCTGGCCGGTGAGACACTCGTAGACGATGCAGCCGAGCGCCCAGAGGTCGGCGCGGTGGTCGACCTCGCCCTGGCCCTTGGCCTGCTCCGGGCTCATGTACGCCGGCGTGCCGAACAGCGCTCCCTCGCGCGTCAGGCGCGCGGTCTGGGCGTCGGGCGTGGTCGGCTCGTAGAACTTGGCCAGGCCGAAGTCGACGATCTTGGCCAGCAACTGGCCGTCCTCGTTCTTGGTGACGAAGATGTTCTCCGGCTTCAGGTCGCGATGGACGACGTTCGATTCGTGTGCCTTCTGCAGGCCGCGCGCGGTCTGGGTGCAGACGCGTAGCGTGGTTTCCACGTCGATCTGCCGCAGGCGCGTGAGCATGTCGTACAGGCTCTCGCCCTCCAGCAGCTCCATCACCAGGAACGGCCGGTCCTCGTACATGCCCGAGTCGTAGACGTCGCAGATGTACGGGCTGTTGATGGCAGCGGCCGCGCGCGCCTCGCGGATGAAGCGCTCGCGCACGATGCGGGAGCTGATCAGCTCAGCCGCCAGGATCTTCACCGCCACGCGCTTGCCGATGTCGATGTTTTCGGCATCGTAAACGGCAGCCATGCCGCCGCGACCGATCTCGCGTGTGATTCTGAACTTGCCCTCGAGCACCGTCCCCAACGGAACCTGAGACTTGTTCGGAACTGGCATCGGGGGATTCCGAGGGAGCGGGTTCAAAGTAGTCGTCGGGTAAGGGACGCCCCCCTGCTTTGCACGGGGAGCCGCAACGCTTCAGGAGGGCTCAAGACTTTAGGCGCGAACGCCTTTGGACAGAGTTTGCCAGTACAATACTCGAAGCGGGAGGCGGGACGGCGTTGCTCCGCGAAATCGCCCAGATTCTTCGAGCGGACGTCCGCACGGTCCGGCCCTCGCGCAGGCTAGCAGCGAATCTTCAGAGCCCGTCCGAAGGGGACGACTCCGGCCCATAGGCCGACCGCTCAATGACGCCCGAATGTTTCTCGTTGGGGCCCTAACCCCAGCTTAGGTGACGGGGAATTCTTCCAGAAACATTCCGGAAACAAGGCCCCCGGTACTCCCCGAGAGCGCCCGGTCCAGTCACCGGTTGGGGCCCCGACCCCAACCTCGCGTCAGCTCGCTGCTGAGCTCTCGGCCCCTCAGGATGGTGGCCTCGTGGGCAGGACAGGGGTCCCCCAACATTGGAGACGTCATGAAGAAGGTCGAGGCAATCATCAAGCCGTTCAAGCTCGACGAGGTCAAGGATGCCTTGTCGGAGGTCGGCATCCAGGGCATGACCGTGACCGAGGTCAAGGGCTTCGGCCGCACCGGCGGCAAGAAGGAAGTCTACCGCGGGTCGGCGTACGTCGTGGATTTCGTGCCGAAGGTGAAGCTCGAGATCGTGGTTCCTGAGTCGATGGTCCATCAGGTCCTGGACGCCATCGAGAAGAGTGCGAAGACCGGTCGCATCGGCGACGGCAAGATCTTCGTCAGCCCCGTGGACGAGGCCGTCCGCATCCGTACCGGCGAGAAGGGCGAAGAAGCCATTTGATACTTCTCGTCTTGGGGCCGCGTCCAAGACATCATCCGCCAGGTATGCGGACCTCAACTCAGGAGGAGGAGGCATGGACCCCAAGCAAGCTATCGAACTAGGTAAGTCCAACGGCGCGGTCATGGTCGACCTCAAGTTCATCGACCTGATCGGCAAGTGGCAGCACACCTCCGTTCCGTTCCATCGCCTCTCTCCTGAGTCGTTCGAGGAGGGCTTCGGCTTCGACGGCTCGTCAATCCGGGGATTCCAGCCGATCAATCAGAGCGACATGCTGCTGATCCCCGACGCGGCATCGGCCGTGATGGATCCGTTCACCAAGCACCCGACGCTGTCGGTGCTGTGCACGATCCAGGACACGATCACGCGCCAGAACTACACGCGTGATCCGCGCTACATCGCCAAGAAGGCCGAAGCCTACCTGAAGAGCACCGGCATCGCCGACACGGCGTACTTCGGGCCCGAGGCCGAGTTCTTCATCTTCGACGAGGTGCGCTTCGCGGCCGGTAAGAACGAAGCCTTTTACTCCATCGACTCGGTGGAGGCGGAGTGGAACACCGGTCGCGACGAAGGGCCGAACCTGGGCCACAAGATTCGCCACAAAGAGGGCTACTTCCCGGTGCAGCCGCAGGACACGCAGATGGACCTGCGCACCGAGATCTGCCTCGAGATGGAGAAGGTCGGCATCGAGGTCGAGGTCAGCCACCACGAGGTGGCGACGGCAGGTCAGGGCGAGATCGACATGCGCTTCGACACCCTGCTGCGCTGCGCCGACAAGCTGATGTGGTTCAAACACATCGTGAAGAACGTCTCGCACCGCCACGGCAAGACGGCCACGTTCATGCCCAAGCCGATGTTCGGTGACAACGGCAACGGCATGCACTGTCACCAGTCGCTGTGGCGCGACGGCAAGCCGCTCTTCGCCGGCGACGGCTACGCGGGCCTGTCCGACATCGCGCTCTACTACATCGGCGGCATCCTCAAGCACGCTCACGCCATCGCCGCGATCACGAACCCGACCACCAACAGCTACCGACGGCTGGTGCCCGGCTTCGAGGCGCCGGTGAACCTCGCCTACTCGAGCCGCAATCGCTCGGCGGCGATCCGTATCTCGACCTATTCGCCGTCGCCCAAGGCGCGCCGGCTCGAGCTGCGCTTCCCCGATCCCACCTGCAACCCGTACATCGGCTTCGCGGCCATGATGATGGCCGGGCTCGACGGCATCCAGAACAAGATCGATCCCGGCGATCCGCTCGACAAGGACATCTACTCACTGTCGCCGGAGGAGCTGAAGGACGTGCCGCGCATGCCGGCGTCGCTCGAGCAGGCGCTCGACGCGCTCGAGCGCGATCACGAGTTCTTGCTCAAGGGCGACGTCTTCACGCGCGACTCGATCGAGATGTGGCTGGACTACAAGCGCGAGCAGGAAGTGCAGGCCATGCGCCTGCGCCCGACTCCGTACGAGTTCTTCCTCTACTACGATATTTGAGTCAGACGACCTGATGTAGGTTGCTCCCTTACATCAGCGCAGAACGGCCCGCGAATCCTTACATCGAGTTCGTGGGCCGTGACCTTTACGCTCGGCGTCTCGCGACTAAGATGCGCGCCGATCGCAGAAGGTGGCTTGCCCTGGGGACAAAGCCCCCACAATGTCTAAAGCAGGGCCAGTTGGCGGACGACGACTACATCGAGAGCACGCTCGAGGTCACGGTCTCACGAGACCTCAAGGGCATCATCGAAATTGCTGCTCATCAGCAGGCACAGCTCATCGTGCTGTCGGAGCCGAGGCTCGGCAGTCGCGTGGTGCTCGGGGAATCGCCGGTCGAAATCGGCCGTGGTTCGAGCTGTAGCCTGATCATCGACTCGGATTCGGTCAGCCGCCGCCACGCTCGCGTGGAGTGGACGGGCTCGGGCCACCGCGTCGTCGACCTGGGGTCCACCAACGGCACCTTCGTCAACGCCCTGCGCATCAACAGTCACGAGCTGCGCGACGGCGATCGCATCCAGTTCGGCAAGGTGCTGCTCAAGTACGTCGCCGGCGGCAACATCGAGGGCAACTACCACGAAGAGCTGCAGCGCCTGATGCGCTTCGATCCGCTGACGGGCGTCTACAACAAGCGCCACTTCGAGGAAGTCTTGCGCGTGGCCATCTACGCCACCCGGACCCAGGCCAAGCCGCTCGGCCTGATCGTCTTCGATCTCGACCACTTCAAGCGCATCAACGACACCCACGGCCACATCGCCGGGGACGGCGTACTGACCGAGCTCGCCTCGGTCGTGAAGGCGAACCTGTACCAGGACGCCGTCTTCGGTCGCGTGGGCGGCGAGGAGTTCGCGGTGCTCTGGGAGGGCGCAACCGTCGAACAGATGAAGGCCCTGGCCGAGCGCCTGCGCGACGCAACCGAGGCCCACACCTTCCGCTTCGAGGGTCACAAGCTCGTCGTCACCATCAGCGTCGGCGTGGCCGAGCGCACCATCGGCAGCGAAGAGACCGCCGAGCAGCTCTACCGCCGTGCCGACGAACAGCTCTACGCGGCCAAAGCCGCCGGCCGTAATCGGGTTCGAGGCTAGTCCGCGCTCGGCCGCGCTGCGCGCGGTCTCGCTCTGGTTTTGTGTTTTGCGGTTCGGTGGCCCAGTGGCTTATTGCCATCCGGGGTGCTCTGACGGGGAGCCGCGCCTGTTCGGTCAGGTTTGTCGTGACTCGGGTCTCCTTTGGCGATCGCGATCTGCTGCTGCCAAGACCCCTGAACTTGATCCAGCCACAGCGTTCGCAGGACCGTACGGCGCTCGAGGGCTCGGGCGTTGAAGGGTTCAGGCGCTCAACGGCGCTGTGCCAGGCCTGCCCGTCCGCTCGCGCCCGTTCTCGCGCGACCTCGCGGACTCGCGACGACACCGTTTTCACGTCACAAGAGCTGTTACCCAGATAACAGCCACTTTCCGTTGGAGTTCTGCGTACCTGCTCGTTCGCGTTCGTGCACCATGTGCTCTGTGCGCGATCCGGATCGGGCGTAGATCGGCTAAGGCGCTGAATTCACGACTGAAACGCGTTGTTACCCGGGTAACACGAAATCGTGAATGAAGAGGGTCACTGCGCCGGGCCCACTCGAGTCCCAGGGCGGGGCTACAGCGCTCCGAACCGAGCGGGAGCGAGAGGCGAGAGGCGACGGGCGAGAGGCGACGGGCGAGAGGGGCGCGGGGGCGCACAAACGAAC
>DATLIL010000120.1:0-6329 GCA_035539475.1 Polyangiaceae bacterium | reverse complement strand
CTACGAGCTCGGCCAGCGGAATGGCGTTCCGTTCGGCTTCACCGACGCGGCTGCTCTCGACGACGGCCGGGTCGTCTTCTGCGCCGCCGCCGAGGCCACCGAAGATCCCGTCGAGGACGGCGCCGTGCTCGGCTCGCTGATCGGCGTCATCGAGCCCGACGGTATTCGGCTCTGCGAGATCGCGGACGCCAGCGGCAGCCCGATCGCGCTCAAGGCCGAGGGCATCGCGGCCGATCCGTCACGGCCGGACCGGCTCTGGCTGGTCCACGACTCCGACGACTCCGAGACGCCCGCCGAGCTCTGTGCCGTCGAGCTCTCCTTCTAGCCGCCCTGGCGCCGCGGGCCTTTCGGACCGCCGCTCTTGAACTCGTCGCCGCCAGCGCCTTCGGGCACCTTGACGCTTGTCTTGTCGTCGACGCCCGACTTGATCTCGACGTGGATGCCGTCGGACAGGCCGAGCTCGACGTCCTTGCGCACGAACAGCTGCGGACCCGTCTCGATCTCGACGTAGGGCTTGCCCTTGTCGAACTGCAGCAGGCTCTCGCTGATGGCCAGCGCACCGTCGCGGCGCTCGAGGATGATGTCGGCGTTGGCGCTGTAGTTGGCTCGCAAGAAGACGCCCTGCTTGAGGCTGACGGCGGCCCTGACCTCGAACTCGATGGTGCCCTCCTTCTCCTTGCCCTTGGGCGAGATGTACTCGAGCTTGCCTTCGAAGCGCGCGTCCTCGCCCAGAGCACCGATCGAGATCGAGACCGGCATGCCCTCCTTGATCTTGCCCACTTCGGACTCGTCGACGCGGCCCTGGAAGATCATGTCGTTCATGTCCGCCACGGCGGCGATGGTCGTGCCTTCGTTGAAGTTGTTGGCCTCGATCACGCTGCCGCCGACCTTGACCGGCACCTCGAGCACCATGCCCGAGACGGTCGAGTAGACGACGTTGGAGACCTTGCCCGACTTCTTCGAGGCGCCGACCTTGACCAGCTGCAGGTTGTTCTCTGCCGTTTCGAGCTCCTGGCGCTTGAGCTCGAGCCCGAGCTTTTGCTGGTTGAACTCCGTGTCGGAGATCAGCCGCTCGGCGTGCAGCTTGCCGAAACGCTCGAACTCGTTCTTGGCGTTGTCCAGGCCGATCTGCGCGGTCTTGACCGCGGCCTCGGCGGTGTTGAGGCTGACCACGTCGGGGATGATCTGGATCTCGGCGATCAGCGCCTTCTCTTTGATGTACTGGCCCGGCTCGACGTAGAGCTTGCTGATCACGCCCGAGACGCGCGGCTTGATCGCGACCTCTTCACGCGGCACGATCGCGCCCGGCGCCACCGTCTTCTTGACGATGTCCATCTTCTGCGGCGCAGCGGTCTTGAAGGTGACCGGCTGCGCCTCGGAGCGCTCGTACAGGAACCACAGCGTCCAGGCGAAGGCGCCGACGATACCGAGCGTGAGCAGGATGGGCAGAACTCGCTTGAGCATGCTCACTCCGCGCGCAGCGCCTCCACCGGGTGGATGCCGGCGGCGTGTCGAGCGGGCACGATCCCGGCGACGAGCCCGGCGATGATCAGCACGCCGGCCGCGAGCAGGGCGGCCTCCAGATCGACCGCCGGGCGGGTCAGGGGTGCGTTTTCGAGCTTGGCCACGGCCTTGCCTAGCAGCTCGAGAGTCGCGACGCCCGCCACGAGCCCCGCATATCCGGACAGCGCCGTGAGCGCAACGGCTTCTTCCACCACCAGCGCGACGATCGACGCGGGCGTCGCGCCCAGGGCCTTGCGGATACCGATCTCCCTGGTCCGCTCCTTGACGATGATGAGCAGGATGTTGGACACGCCGAGCACTCCCGCCAGCAGCGTGAGGGTCCCCACGAACCAGACGAAGGTCTCGATGCCGCGGAAAAGACCGTTGATCTTGCCGTACTGCTCGGCTGCGTTGAACGAGCTGACGGCCTCGGCGTCGTTCGGGTGCAGGTCGTGGCGGGCGCGCAGCACCTTCTTGACCTCGTTTTCCACTGCCTCAGCGTCGGCGTCGGGCCGCGCGGTCATCGAGAACCAGCCCACGCGGTCGCGCTGGTTGAATGCCTGCTGGAAGGTCGAGAAGGGAATGAAGACGGTGCTCTCGTGCCGCTCGGCCTCTTCACCGCCCTTGAGCGAGCGGATCACACCGACGACCTGAAAGTACACGCCGCGCACCTGCAGGTTCTTGCCGATCGCGTCCTCGCCCTCGAACAGCACGCTCTCCACTTGCCGGCCGATGATCACGACCTTGCGCGCCTCCTTCATGTCCGACTCGTTGATGAAGCGCCCGCGCGAGACGATCAGCGGCTCCACCAGCGGGTACTCGTGGGTGTCACCCATGACGCCGAAGTTCGCCGTCTTCGTGCCGTAAACGACGTTGGTTCCCTGGCGCCAGCCGCCGTACTGCAGGCGCGGCGCGACGTACTCCACGCCCGGGACGCGACGGATGGCCTCGACGTCGGCGTCGCGAAAACGCGGGTAGCGCCCCGGCTGCATGCCCTTGTAAGGCAGCGAGGTGCGGCCGCCCCAGACGAACACGGCGTGCGCCGCCAGGCCCGAGAGCTGCTTGCGCGTGCCGTTTTCGAGCCCCTTGCCCAGGCCGAGCATGACGATCAGCATGAACAGGCCCCAGAACACCCCGCACGCCGTCAGCGCCGCGCGCAGCTTGTTGCGCCGCAGCGTCGACCAGATCTCTTGCCAGGTGTCGGGATCGAAGATCGACATCTCGCCTCAGCCGTCTCGCAGGGCCTCGATCGGGTTGACGCGCGCCGCGCGGCGGGCCGGGACCCAGCCGGCGAGCAACCCCGCCAGCACGATCATCAGCGTCGCGATCAGCATCACGCCCAGGTTGACCTCTGGATTGCGGAAGAACGGCATCGCCGGCGCCTTTTGCGCCACGAGCTCGATCACGCCCACGCCGGCGACCAGGCCGGCGTAGCCCGACACCGCCGTGATCAGCAGGGCCTCGAACAGCACCATGCGGACGATCGAGCCGGGCGTCGCGCCCAGGGCCTTGCGAATGCCGATCTCTCGAGTGCGTTCGGTCACGCTGATCAGCATGATGTTGCCGACGCCCACCATGCCGGCCAGCAGCGTGCCCGCGCCCACGAACCAGACGAAGCCACCCAGCCAGTCGAAGACGCTGGTCAGCTTGGCGAAGCGCTCCAGGTTGTTCTGCACCCGGATCGCGCGCTTGTCGTCCGGCGCGACGTCGTGGCGCACGGCGAGTAACTGGCGCGCCTGCTCCGCCACCGCCTGGCTATGGGTCACGTCGGTGCCGGCGACCGTGAACATCAGATAGTGGATGCGACCCGGCTGGTTGTAGACGAGCTGGGCGGTGGTGATCGGCACGTACACCTTGCGCACCTCGCCTTCTCCGCCCACGTCCTGGAACACGCCGACGACCTGGTACGAAAGCCCGCGGATCTGGATGAACTTGCCGAGCGGCACCTCGGCGCCGAACAGTATCTCCTGCACGCGTTCGCCGATCACCGCGACCTTGCGCCGCTGCTTCAGATCCTGATCGTTCAGGAAGCGACCCTGGGTGATCAGCGTCTTTTCCAGGTAGCGATGCGCGGGGTGCACGCCGCGGATATCGAACGCCGAGCTCTTGTCCTTGTAGCTGACGGCGAACTCGCCCCACAGGTGAAAGCGCCCGGCCAGGTGCTCGACCCCGGGCACGTCGCGCTGCACCGCCTCGTAGTCGTCGTTCATGAAGCGCACGTCGCGATTCTCGGCGCGCCCGGCATAGGGCTTGGATGTCTTGTTGGCGAAGAGCCAGACCGAGTTCACGGCGTCGTCGCGAAACTCCCACTCCACGCCGTGCTCGAGCCCGCGGCCCGCCCCGAGCAGCACCGCCAGCATGAACATGCCCCAGGCCACGCTCAGTCCGGTCAGGAACGTGCGCAGGCGATTCCTGCGGATCGTGGTCAGCACCTCGTCCAGCGACTCGAGCCCGAAGAGGACGTAGAGCCGGCCCAGCATCAGCTCCTCGCGGCGTCCTGGACGACGGCGCCGTCCTTGAGGCGGATCACGCGCTGGGTGCGCTCGGCGATGTCGGGCTCGTGGGTGACGACCACGATCGTCATGCCGCTCTGATGGATCTCCTGGAACAGCTCCATCAGCTGGTACGAGGTCGCCGTGTCGAGCGCGCCGGTGGGCTCGTCCGCCAGGAGCAGGCGCGGCTTGGTGATCAGCGCCCGCGCGATGGCCACGCGCTGGCGCTCGCCGCCCGAGAGCTCGGAGGGCAGGTGCTCGGCGCGCGGCCCGAGCCCCACGCGATCGAGGTACTCCAGGGCCAGCTTGTTGCGCTGGCGCCGCGACACGCCCTGGTAATAGAGCGGCAGCGCCACGTTCTCCAGCGCGGTCTTGAACCCGAGCAGGTTGAAAGCCTGAAACACGAAGCCGATGAAGCGATTGCGATACTGCGCGGCGACTCGCTCGGGCAGGTTTCGGATCAGCCGGTCCTCGAGGTAGTACGCACCAGAATCGTAGGCGTCGAGGATGCCGAGCACGTTCAGCAGCGTGCTCTTGCCCGAGCCGGACGAGCCCATGATCGACACGAACTCGCCGTCCTCGATCACGAGATCGACGTTCTTGAGCACGTGCACCGCCTGCTCGCCGCTGCGGTAGCTCTTGTTCAGCTTCTCGATCCGGATCACGGGCCCCCGAAAGGTAGCCGAGGACCGCGAAAATCCAAGCCGTGGCTGGCTAGCCGAGCGTTTGCAGCCGGCGACCGGCTTCGAGCAGCGTTTCGTCGCGCTTGGGGTAGCAGAAACGCACCATGCGGCGCGCCTCGGCGTCGCCCTTGCGATAAAAGCTCGACGCCGGGACGACGGCCACGCCCACCTTCTCGATCAGGTAGCGCGCGAACTCGACGTCGTCGTGCAGCCCGATGTCGGGGTATTCGGTCATCACGTAGTAGGCGCCGGAAGGCTTGCGGGCGCGGAAGCCGGCCTGCTCCAGAAGCGGCACCAGAAGGTCACGCCGCCGCTGGTACTCGTGGCAGAGACCGGCAAAGTAGTCGTCGCCGAGCTCTGTCAGAGCGTGAGCGGCGCCCTCCTGCAGCGGCGCGGGCGCGCCCACGGTGCAGAAGTCGTGCACCTTGCGGATGGCGGCGCTGATCTCGGGCGGGGCGTAGGCGTAGCCGATGCGCCAGCCGGTGACGCTGAACGTCTTGCTCAACCCCGAGATCATCACGGTGCGCTCCCGCAGCCCGGGCAGCGCGATCGGATAGACGTGCTCGAGGCCGTCGTAAACGATGTGCTCGTAGATCTCGTCGGTGAAGATCAGCGCGTCGAACTCCGCGCACAGCTCGCCGATCAGGGTGAGCTCCGCGCGGCTGAAGACCTTGCCCGTGGGGTTGTGCGGCGTATTGACGATGATGCCCTTGGTGCGCCGCGAAAACGCGCGACGCAGCTCGTCGGGATCGAAGCTCCACTCGGGAGGGTGCAGCTTGACGTAGACCGGTGTGGCACCGCTCAAGATGGCGTCGGGCCCGTAGTTCTCGTACCAGGGCTCGAACACGATCACTTCCTCGCCGGGGTCGACCGTGGCCAGGAGCGCGCTCAGCATCGCCTCGGTCGAGCCGCAGCAGACCGTGAGCTCGCGCTCCGCGTCGATCTCGACGCCGGCGAAACGCTGCAGCTTGCGCGCCAGCGCGTCACGCAGCGCCTTGGCGCCCCAGGTGATGGCGTATTGATTGTGGTCGCCGAGCACCGCCTCGACGGCGGCGCGCTTGAGCGACTCCGGCGCGGGAAAGTCGGGGAAGCCCTGGGCCAGGTTCACCGCCTGGTGACGGCTGGCCAGCCGCGTCATCTCGCGGATCACGGACTCGGTGAACTGAGCGGCCTTGGCGGAGACCTTCGACTTCATGGCGGCCCTACAAAAGCAACGAGGGGCTCCCCTTGGGAAGCCCCTCGTCGTGTTTGTGCGTGGCCTTCGCCTCAGCCAGCGCCGCCGGCGTCGCCGCCAGCACCGACGTCAGTGCCGCCGGTGCCGCCCGTGCCGCCAGTGCCGCCGGTGCCGCCAGTCCCGCCGGTACCGGGGGTACCACCGAGCCAGTGCAGGTTGTCGATCGAGACGTCGAAGCCCCACACGCCGGCTTCCGGCTCGGGCTTCGGCACCAGGATGTCGATGCCCATCAGCTTGGCCGGAGTGAACGGCACGGTGCCGCCGGTGAACGAGGCCCAGGGGATCTCGACCAGGGTCCACTCGGTGTGTGGCTCGACGATGAAGCTATTCGGGAGGCAGTCGAGCGCGGTGCACTCGCCGCCCGACGTCGCCGATTGCGTGCCGGGGATGGTGGCCGCGACGCGCAGCGGCTGGTCG
>DATLIL010000119.1:0-5444 GCA_035539475.1 Polyangiaceae bacterium | reverse complement strand
CCCGCGAGCACGTGCTTGCCGGCGGACTCGGGCGTGAAGCCCACCGTCATGGTGGCCTTCATCGGCTCGAGCTTCACGGCTTCCTTGCTCGTCACCGGCGCGCTGTACTTGACGCCCGCGCCTTCCTTGGCCTTGAACTTGTAGGGATACTTGTCGTTGACGTGGAACGGCGCCTTGGCGGTGAGCGCGATCTCTGCCTCGCCGGCCTGGCCCGCCTTGTACTCACCCTTGGGTGCGAGCACGAGGTCGAAGCCCGAGTCGGAGAACTTGGCTTGACCTGCGCTGGCGGCGGCCGCCTCGGCGGGCTTGGCCTCGGGCTCCGCGGCAGCCACCTGCTTCGCCGCGGGATCGCTGGGAGCGGTGGTCGTGGTCGTTCCGCCAGCCGGCGAGCGCGCCTCCTCCGCCGCGGGCGGCGTTTCTTTGCTGCAAGCCGAGCCGAGCACCAGCGCGAACAGAGCGACTGCTTTCGAGGCCTTCATGTTCGCTCAAATACCACAGCATCGAGCAGATTCCAGCCCTGCCACCAGCGCGCTCAGCGAGCGAAAAAGACCGCCAAAACGATCAATACACCGACCACCAGGGCGCCACCGCCGACAGCGGCGATGATGCCCCAGCTCATGCCGTGCGCCTCTGGAACAGGAGCACTGGCGGCCAGCGGAGCCCTCGGCTCGGCGCTGGGCTCGGAGTCAGGCGCGATCTCGTCGACGAGCGCGTCGAGCGCCTCGTCGTCGTCGCCGCCGTCGTCGACGGGCCCTTCCGCGGCGAGCAGCGCGGGCAGCTTGGCCTCGATCGCGGCGCTGAGCTCTGCTTCGGGTGTCTTGGCCCAATCGTGGTGCGTCCCCTCCAGACCGTAGGCGCCACCCACGGCGTCCGCCAGCGCACCGACGCTCGTCGTGCGTAGCGCCGGATTCTTCTTGAACGAATGCGCCAGCACGGCGTCGAGCCCTGGCGGCGCACGGTGCTTCTGACGGCGGCTCACCACGCTGGCCGGCCTGGGCTCCTTGGTCAGGATCTCGAGCAGGATGCTGGGAGCGTTCCTTGCAGAAAACGGCACACGGCCGGCGACGCACTCGTAGATGATCGCCGACAGCGCCCAGACGTCGGCGCGATGATCGAGCGTGTCTAGCCCCTGGGCCTGCTCCGGCGCCATGTAGTATGGCGAGCCGAGCGTGGTGCCGAGCACGGTCAGCTTCTTGGCGCCCTCACCCTTGTCCTTGACCGAGCCGAAGTCGAGGATCTTGACGTTGTCGCCCTCGCGCGTCTGGCACAGGAACAGGTTGTCCGGCTTCAGATCGCGATGCACCAGCTTGCGCTCGTGGGCGCTGTCGAGCGCCAGCGCCACCTGGCTCAGCATGCGCACCAGGCGCGCCGGGCCAATCACCGATTCGCGCTTGAGCGTCGCACGGAGCTCCTCGCCGTAGAGAAACTCCATCGCCAGCGCGAAGGTGTGGTCGTGCGTCGGCTGGAAATCCAACACCTGCACGATGTGCGGGTGCACGAGCTCACGGCTGACCTCGAACTCGCGCTTGAAACGCTCCACCGCGATGGTGTTGTGGGCGACCTCGGGATGCAGGATCTTGAGCGCTATGTTCTTGCGCTCGATCATGTCGAGGGCCTCGTACACTCGACCCATGCCGCCATCGGCCACTACGCGGCGCACCTGGTAGCGCTGGCAGTAGATCTGACCGATGCGTGCGTCCTGACCGTCGCTGATGACGGGCGCGTGTGTCGCGCTGACGAGCGCTGCGCCGTCTACTTGGCAGAAGCCTGCGTCGTCGGGGTAGAGCCGCCCACAGCTCGCGCAGGCCTTCATCAGAGCGGCGAGCGCGTGGGCAGTCGCCTCACGCCCCCTCCGGGCTCTCAGTCTGCTCCGGGCGTCCCGGACGGAAATAGAGGATGCGGTTACAGCTAGGGCACTGACCGAACTCTTCGCCGCGCATCAACTTCTGGAACAGCATGGGCTGGAGGCGCATGTGACAGGCGCTGCAGGTGCCGTCACTCGTGGCCGCGATCGCCGTGCCCTTGCGCTTGCGAATCATCTCGTAGCGGCGAAACAGCTGGACTGGCACCTTGCCGACCAGCGCGTCGCGCTCGGCCTGTTTCAGCGCCAGCTGCTTTTCGGCGTCACCCAGGCGCGACGTAGCGTCGCCCTCGGTAGCACCGAGATCGCCGAACACGCCGTTGCGCTCCTCGCCGATCTTGGCGAGCTCGCCCTTGGCTTGCTCGAGCAGCCCCGACAGCTTGTCGATCTCGACCTCGCGGTCGCGATACAGCTTGCGCAGCTCCTCGACCTCGCGCTGGGCGGCGTTCGCTTCACGCTCGGTGCGGCAGCGCGACAACTTCTCGCGCGAGCGCTCCACCTGGACGCCCATCTGCCGTAGCTCGGTCGTCAGATCGTTGCGCGTTCGCTCCATCTCTTCGATGCCGCGCCGACCTTTGTCGAGGCGCTCGTCGAGACTAGAGAGAGACGTTCGCTTGCCGCTCAGGACGTCACGTTCGTGGTTCGACGTGTCGCCTAGTTCTTTGAGCTCCGCATCGATGGCGGCAAGACTTTCGAGTAGCTCTACTTGTGCTTGAATGTTCACTGTCTCGATCGGCTCCTAGCCTAAGCTCTACAACAAAAAGCGCTCGCCTGCGGCCAGTGGGCCCACCTGGGTTCGAACCAGGAACAACCCGGTTATGAGCCGGGGGCTCTGACCGATTGAGCTATGGGCCCGTCCTCGTTCGTCAATTCGAGGCAAGGCTATCTGGCTCGCACTCGTCGAGACCAGGGGGGCCAGGGCGTTCACCCGGGCGGCAAGCAGAGCAAGCTCCACGGGCGGAAACCTAACCGAATCCGCTAGCCCGAGCAACAGTGGCAAGAGCGCGAAAGAATCGCTCTTTTCGCGACTTAGCCGGCGCACGCGGCCGGCTGCCGCCCGAGGCGTCGGGACGCACGCCGAGCAGGGGGCGGGACGGGCTGGTTCGTGTTAAACGGTGCCGTTCCCCGCATGGATTTCCTCGTCGTTCGCGGCGCCACGCAGCACAACCTGAAGAACATCAGCTGTGATCTGCCGCGCAATCGCCTGGTGGTGATCACCGGGCCGAGCGGCTCGGGGAAATCGTCCCTGGCGTTCGACACGATCTACGCGGAAGGCCAGCGTCGCTACGTCGAATCGCTGTCCGCCTACGCCCGTCAGTTCCTGGATCAGCTGCCCAAGCCGAGGGTCGAGAGCATCGAGGGTCTCAGTCCGGCCATCGCCATCGAGCAGAAGGGGCTGGGCAAGAGCCCTCGCTCGACCGTGGGCACCGTCACTGAAATTGCGGACTACCTGCGGCTACTGTTCGCCCGGGTCGGTGTCCCCCACTGCCCCAAATCGGGAAGAGTCCTCAAGGCTTATACGGTCCAGGAAATCGTCGACAGCATTCTCGACCGCGGTGAAGGGGCTCGGCTGGCCCTGCTCGCGCCGATCGTGCGCCAGCGTAAGGGCGAGTTCCGGGCCGAGCTCGAACGGCTGCGTCGGGACGGCTTCGTCCGCGCGCGGGTGGACGGAACCCAGGTCGACCTCGGCGACGACATCCAGCTCGACCGGAACAAGCCCCACGACCTGGACGTGGTCGTGGATCGCATCGCCGTACGCGACGGCGTGAAGGGCCGGGTCACGGATTCGGTCGAGCTGGCGCTCAAGCTCGGCGACGGCACGTTGCTCATCGACGCGCTCGACGGCAGCGAGCCCCAGGTGATGAGCGAACGGCTGGTCAGCTGGGAGTACGGCATCACGCTGCCGCCGCTCGAGCCACGGCTGTTTTCGTTCAATAGCCCGCACGGCGCCTGCCCCACCTGTGACGGGCTCGGCGTCCGCTCGGCCGTCGACGTCGGCCGCATCGTGCCCGACGAGAATCGCTCGCTGCGTGAAGGGGCGGTGGCGGCGTTCGGGCGCCGCGGCTCCGTGGCCACGGCCACCGAGGTCTCGCGGGTGGTCGAGCAACTCGGCGTCGACCCCGACGTCCCCTGGCGCGACCTGCCGGAGGCGGTACGCGACGCCATCCTCAACGGCAGCACCGGCGGCAGCACCCGCCGCAAGGCCCGAGCCCAGCACTACGAGGGCATCGTGCCCCGGCTGCAGCGCATGCTCGACTCCGGGGCCCCCGACGAGGTGGAAGACGGAGACGCCGACGAGGGCGGCATCGGCGTGGAGGATCTCGGGCGCTTCATCGTGACCCAGACCTGCGAGTCGTGCGGCGGCGTGCGCCTGAGGCCGGAGGCTCTCTCGGTGCGCATCGCCGGCAAGAACATCGCCGAGCTCTGCGCGCTGCCACTCAGAACGCTGCGAGTCTTTCTGGACGAGCTCGGCAAGAGCGAGGCGCTCGCCGGGCGTGACGCCGCGATCGCGGTGCCGCTGATCAAGGCGGTGATCGAGCGCCTGCGCTTCTTGATCGAGGTCGGCCTCGACTACCTGACGCTCGACCGCGCTGCGCACACGCTGTCCGGCGGTGAGGGTCAGCGCATCCGTCTGGCCACTCAGATCGGCGCCTCGCTGGTCGGCGTGCTGTACGTGCTGGACGAGCCGAGCATCGGCCTGCACGCGCGCGACAACGAGCGCCTGCTCTCGGCGCTGCGCCGCCTGGTAGACAAGGGCAACAGCGTGATCGTCGTCGAGCACGATCGCGACGCCATCGTCGCTGCCGACTACGTGCTCGACATGGGCCCAGCCGCCGGGGTGCACGGCGGTACGATCGTATCGACGGGCACGCCGCAGGAGCTCATGCGCGACCCGAGCTCGGTCACGGGTCCCTACCTCTCGGGCGAGAAGCGCCTGCCGATCCCCAACGCGCGCACGCGGCCCCAGGAGCAGACGCTGCGCGTCGTCGGTGCTCGAGCGCACAACCTGAAAGAGGTCAACCTCGAGATCCCGCTCGGTCTGATCACCGCCATCACCGGGGTCAGCGGCTCGGGCAAGAGCAGCTTGATCGTCGATACGCTGCTCAGCGCGGCGCGCGCCGAGCTTTATGGCGCGACCGGCTGGGTCGGGCCCTGTGATCGCATCGAGGGCCTGGAGCACATCGACAAGGTGATCAGCATCGACCAGGCGCCGATCGGTCGAACCCCGCGCTCGAACCCCGCCACCTATACCGGCATCTTCACGCACCTGCGCGAGCTCTACGCCGGGCTGCCGGACGCGCGCGCACGCGGCTACAAGCCGGGCCGCTTCTCCTTCAACGTCAAGGGCGGCCGCTGCGAGTCCTGCCAGGGCGACGGCGTGCTGCGCGTCGAGATGCACTTCCTCCCGGATGTGCACGTGGTGTGCGACGCGTGCGGCGGGCGGCGCTACGAGCGCGAGACGCTCGAGGTGAAGTACAAGGGCGCGTCGATCGCCGACGTGCTCGACATGACGGCGGCGCAGGCCGTGGACTTCCTCGCCAACGTGCCGAAGCTGCGCCCGAAGCTCGAGACGCTGCGCGTC
>DATLIL010000118.1:0-8814 GCA_035539475.1 Polyangiaceae bacterium | reverse complement strand
CTTGGGGGCCTCGGGATCCTTCTCTTTCGGCTGCTCGGGAGCGACGGCGGGCTCGGCCGGGGGCGGCTCGGCGGGCGGCGGCGGGGTCGACGGGCCCTCCTCCTCCTCGATCAGATCCACCGGGATGCCGGTCATCTCGACCGTGTCCGCGGGCTCGCCAGTGTCCGTCAGGGCGCGCCAGAGGCCGAACAGCTGCGCCAGCGGGGTCAGCGGCAGGTGCAGCACCAGCGATACCGCCAGAAGCACCCAGAAAGCCCGGCGCGTCGTGTCGCGTTGGCCACGCCACAGCGTCCTGGCTTCCACGGTCGGAACATAGCCCTGCCCTGCCTCCAGGGCGAATCGGCGGGTGATGGCCCCTGGCATATGGCTTGCGCTTGCTCCGTCCGTGCCAACGAGACGTCGTGGAAGGGCTGAGAAGTGGATCGCAGGGCCTGGCTGTGGAAAGACTCGGCCGGGTCCGATGGTTTCAAAGTCTGTCTCGCCGGCCGTTCGCTCGGTCTTGGGCGCCGCCGCGCTGCTCCTCGCCTGCTCTCGCTCGGATCCGCCGGGCGCCGGGCCTGCTGCCTCGCAGGGGGCGATCCAGGCCGGCTCACCGACGCTGCCGAAGGAGCTCACCAAGAAGGGTGGTCCGGCTGCCAGCAGCGCCGCCCCCGCCGCTCCTGCCCCCCAGGAAGAAGACAAGGGTCCCTGGTTCGCGGTGACCTCCGGCGCGGCCGGCGTCTACTCCGAGGCCGAGTTCGAGAAGAGCACGAAGCTCGGCTACCTGAGGCACGGCGAGCGAGCCTCCGTCGAGCCCGAGCCGGTCTCGAAGAAGAACTGTGCCGGCGGCTGGTACAAGGTCCGTTCCGGCGGCTACGTCTGCGGCAACCTCGGCACGACCAACCTGGAGGACCCCGAGGTGAAGTTCGCGACGACCGCGCCGAAGCTCGAGGACGTGCTGCCGTACCTGTACGTGCGCAACGCCAAGAACGGGACCCCGCTCTACAAGAGCGTGCCGTCACGCGAGCAGATGCTGCGCTACGAGCCCTACCTCGAGACGAAGAAGAAGGACGAGGAGCAGGCCAAGGCCAAGAGCGACGACGTCGAGACGGCGGTGCCCGTTACCGCCGCCAACGGTGCCGCTGTGGCTGCCGCCGCCGCTCGTGAAGTGCGCCCCGTCTCGATCGGCGCCGACGCGGGGGCGCCCCTGGACCCGGGAATGGTCGACGCCGGCATCGGCGCCGAGCCCGACACCGGCGGCGATCCGAGCAAGCCCTGGTGGCAGCAGGAAAACATCAAGGATCGGCTGCACGAGGTCACGCTTTCGCAGCTCGAAGAGGACTCGGACGACATCCTGGCCAAGCGCATGGTCACCGGCTTTTACGTGGCGGTGGACCGCACTTTCCGCTGGAACGGCCGGCTCTGGTACAAGACGACGCGCGGTCTGGTCACGCCGAGCGAGCGCTTCTGGCAAGCCGCTGGCTCGAAGTTCAAGGGCGTGGAGCTCGACGGGCAAAAGCTCAAGCTGCCGATGGGCTGGGTCTACGGCGGCCGCAAGAACACCTCGTCGTACAAGCTCGAGGGCGACGACCTGAAGCCGGCCACGACGATCGAGCGCTTCAATGCCGTGCAGCTCACCGGCATGTTCCAGAAGATCCGCGGCACCGACTACGCGGAGACCGCCGACGGTACCTGGATCAAGCGCTCGCATCTGCGCATCACCGATCCCGGCCCCATGCCTGCCGATCTCAAGCCGAACGAGCGCTGGGTCGACGTCGACCTCGAGACCCAGACACTGGTCGCCTTCGAGGGGACTCGGCCCGTCTACGCCACGCTGATCTCGAGCGGCAAGAAGTCGGAAGACAAGGACAAGGACCACCGCACCCCTACGGGTGAGTGGCGGATCCGCGAAAAGCACGTCACGACCACGATGGACGGCGATGGCAGCGCGGCCGGAGACCTGCCCTACAGCATCGAAGACGTCCCCTACGTGCTCTACTTTCACAAGTCGTACGCCCTGCACGGCGCCTTCTGGCACGAGAACTACGGCGTGCAGATGAGCCATGGCTGCGTGAACCTGGCTCCGCTCGACGCCAAGCACGTCTTCTTCTTCACCGACCCGCCGCTGCCCAAGGGCTTCCACGGCGCCTGGGCCACCCCCGAGCGCCCCGGCTCCCGCGTGGTCGTTCACGACTAGCCCTGTGCCGGTCCCCTAAGCACTCGTTTTTCCTCGGGACCGAGCCATTCTCGCCCCAGGGCGTGATGGATTTGACTCGCGAGGGGCTCGGTACCATCACACAGCCCACAGATGGACCAGTTCTCAGCTCACCTGGACCGCGGTTGGGACCTCGTCCAGCGCGGCGACCCGCGCGGGGCGGAGCTCAGCGCCAGGCGCGCGCTCGAGATCGACAGCCAGTCGCCGGAGGCGTTCAACCTCCTGGGCTACGTCTGTGCGCTGAAGGGTGAGTACGAAGAGGCCATCGACAACTACCGCCAGGCCATCGCCCTCGACGACACCTACCTCGAGGCCATGCTGAACGCGGCCGAGGTCTACATTCACCCGCTCGGCGAGTTCGACGAGGCGCTGTCCATGTGCGACCAGGCGCTCGATCTGGCCGAGACCGACGACGAGGTCGTCGACTGCTTGCTGCTCAAGTTCGACGCTCTGCTCGGCAAGGGTGAGCTCGAGGCGGCCAAGGAGCTCTGCCGGGACTTCCCTGCCGGGCCCTTCGAGAATCCCAACCACATGTTCCTGGTCGGCCGCGCCTTCTACGAAATTGGCGAGGTCGACCGCGCGTTTCCGCTGGTCGAAGAAGCGGTCAAGCGCAACGTGAGGAATCCGGAGGCCTGGTATTACCTCGGGCTCGTGCGCGACGAGCGCAGCGAGACGAACGAAGCCACCACCGCTTTTCTACGTTCGCGCGAGCTCGATCTGGAGGCCGCCGCGCCGCCCTGGTCGCTGTCGCGTGAAACCTTCGAGAGCACGGTGCACCGCGCGATCCTGGCGTTGCCCGAGTCGCTCAAGGTCTACGTGCGCGAGGGTGAGGTCTACATCGCGGACGTGCCCGGCGTGGAGGTCGTGGTCGACGGCGTGGACCCGCGCGCGCTCTTGATGCTGGACGGCATCAATCCGCAAGCTCGCAGCGGCCCCATCACCGCCCGGCTGTTCGTCTACCAGCGCAACGTGGAGCGACTGGCTGGCGCCCTCGAGAACGTGGAAGGCGAGGTCTACGCGGCGCTCGAGCGCGAGATCACCGCGACGTTCATCGACCCGGAGCACGACCGCGCGGTCGACCCGGGCAAACTGAACTGAAGGCGAGCTAGCTGACGCGCGCGGCGAGTTGGCGGGCGACGTCTTCGAGCAGGTGGCGTGCGGGGCTGGGCCGCACGGCGCTCAGGGCGTCGATCGCCTCGCGCGTGTAAGCCGCGGCGCGGCTCTGAGCCTCGTCGCAGGCGCCGCTGTCGATCACCGCGCGGCTCACGGCCACCACGGGCTCGCGGTCGCCGGCGTAGAGGCGACGCAACGGCGTGATGAGCTCCGGCTTGCGCGCCACCGCCAGCACCAGCGGCAGCGTCAGCTTGCCCTCGCGCAAGTCGGCGAGCAGGGTCTTGCCGGTGCTGTCGCTCGTGTAGTCGAGCACGTCGTCGACCAGCTGGAAGGCGATGCCGAGGCGTTCTCCGAACGTCGCGAGGCGGTCCTGCTGCTCGGGCGTAGCGCCAGCGACACTGGCGCCGGTGCGGGTGGCCCAGGCGAACAGCGACGCCGTCTTGTCGCGCAAGATGCGCTCGTACGTGGCTTCGGAAACATCGAGCTCGACCCGACCACGGAGCTGCACGATCTCGCCCTCGACCAGGCGGCGCAGCGTGGTGATGAGCTCGGGCATGAGCTCCGGAGCGTGTCGCGCCGTGCGATCGAGCGCCTGGACGAGCAACAAGTCTCCACCCAGAACGCTGACGGCGTTGCCCCAGAGCAGACGCGAGGCGGGCGCGCCGCGCCGCTCTTGCCCGTCGTCGATCACGTCGTCGTGCAAGAGCGTGGCGGAGTGAACGAGCTCGGCCACCACGGCGAGCTCGCGCGCTCGTGCAGGCACCGGCCCGAAGCAGGCGCTCGCCAGGAGCAGCGCGATCGGGCGGATGCGCTTGCCGCCCCGCGCAACCAGGTGCTTCGCCGCGTCGGTTCCGGGCGCTGGCCCGTCCGCTGCCGCTTCGGCGAGCGTCGACTCGATCCAGGAAAGCTCGCCAGCGAGGATCTCCTGGACGCTGGCCAGGCGCTCCTGCACGCGTAGCCCGGCATCCTGCATCTCGCCGGCGCCTCTCAGTGTCTCCAGCGCCGCTTCGGCCGACAGGCGCGGAGGTTCTTCTAGTTTCTGAGCTTTCAAATTCTTGTGAAAGCAATATGAAGTACCGCGGCTCGAGGGTCAATCGTCCCGAGAGAACTCCGGCCCGGCGACCAAATCATACACGCGCCGTTTGACGTTCAGGCTCGACGCAGGCAGGTAACGGGTCGCCAGAATGGGAACCCCCAGCCAGCCCCCCGACCCTCTCGAGCGCTTGCGGCGCCGTGGGCGACGTGCCGGGCTGGTGGTGTTCGGCGTGCTCGTGGCCGCGGTGACGGCCTGGTGGTCCATCCAGATCATGCTGCAAGTCTGGGCGCCGGAGGTTCCTCCCCTCGCCCAAACCTGCCGTCCAGCCGTGCTCCAGCTGCTGCAGGGGGTCACCCAGGCGCGCCAGGCCGCCGCGGCCGAGGTGGGTGGCGAGAAGGCCGCCCTGCACGCCTTCCGGCGCGTTCTGGAGCCCTCCTGGAGCACTCGCCCCGCCCTCGACAGGGCCTGCGCGGGCGACGCCGAGGCGCTGGCCTCACTGCGCGAGATCGACGAGCTCCGCTATGCGGAGGAGCACGCCGTGCGCTATGAGGCAGTCAGGCTAGCGCGCCAGCGCAAGCGGGCGATAGCCATCGCCGAGCTCCTGGGCGCTCCCGCGAACTAGTCCGAGATGACAGCTCAGCTTGCCATGGTTTCTGAACTTCCCGACGCTCCTCCTCCCACCTTCGATGCCCTTCCGCTGACGAGCGAGGTGCGACGTGCCGTCGACGAGCTCGGGTACGTGCATCCCACGCCTGTGCAGCGAGCCGTGTACGAGCCGGCGACGCGCGGCAAGGATCTGGTCGTGCAGGCCCGCACCGGCACCGGCAAGACGGCGTCGTTCGGCCTGCCGCTGGTCGACAATCTGGTCCGGCGCGGCACTCCAGCCGTGCAGGCGCTGGTGCTGTGTCCCACGCGCGAGCTCGCCCTGCAGGTGACGCGCGAGCTCGACTCGCTCTCGAAGTATCGCGGCGTGCGCTGCGCAGCGGTGTACGGCGGCGCACCGATGCCGCGTCAGGTGGAGGCCATCCGCAGCGGCGCTCAGATCCTGGTCGGCACACCGGGGCGCGTGCTCGATCATCTGCGGCGCAAGACCTTCGACCCGAAGGACTTACGGGTAGCGGTGCTCGACGAGAGCGACGAAATGCTCTCGATGGGCTTCCTGCCGCAGATCACCGACATCTTCTCCTTCCTGCCGGAGACGAAGCAGACGCTGCTCTTCAGCGCCACCCTGCCGGCGGACATCAAGCGCCTGGCGGAGTCGAGGCTGCGCAACCCGGAGTTCGTCACGCTCAGCGGCGATCACATCGGCGCCCTCGAAATCAACCATTTCGTCTACATCTGCCAGACCGACAAGCTGCAGGCGCTGGTGCAGATCCTGGAGACGGAAGATCCGGAGAGCGCCGTCATCTTCTGCAACACGCGCGACGAGACCAAGCGCGTGGCCACAGCGCTCGAGCAGCAGGGTTACTCGGCGGCCTGGCTCAATGCCGATCTCGCGCAGAACGAGCGCGAGAAGGTGATGGCTGCCACGCGCAAGAGCGAGCTCCGCTTTCTGGTGGCCACCGACGTGGCCGCGCGCGGCATCGACATCTCGCACCTGACGCACGTCATCAACTTCGACTTCCCCGAGTCGGCCGAAGCCTACGTGCACCGCACGGGCCGCACCGGCCGCGCGGGTCGCACCGGGACGGCGATCTCGTTGATCGAACCGAGCGATGTCGGTCACCTCTATCTGCTGCGGCTGACCTACAAGCTCAAGCCGATCGAGCGCCAGCTGCCGAGCGCGCGCGAGCTCAAGACGCGCGCCGAGTCGGACCTGGTCAAGCTGTTCGTGGACGGGCTGGGCTCACGCAAGCCGCATCCCGACGATCTGGCGCTGGCTCGACGAATGATCACGCACGAGCGCGGCGAAGCGATCATCGCGAACCTGCTCCGCGATCACCTCGGCGCTCGCCCAGAGGCTGTCGAAGAGGCGACCGCGGCCCGCCGCGCACGCCCTCCGACGCCGGTCCGCGAGGAACGCGAAGAGCGTGCCCCGCGTGAGGACCGTGCCCCGCGTGAGGACCGTGCCCCGCGCGAAGAACGTGCCTCGCGTGAGGACCGTGCCCCGCGCGAAGAACGTGCCCCGCGCGAAGAACGTACCCCGCGCGAAGAACGCGCCCCGCGCGAAGAACGCGCCTCGCGCGAAGAACGCGCCCCGCGCGAAGAACGCGCCCCGCGCGAAGAACGCGCCCCGCGCGAGCGCCGCGAGGCGCGCCAGGGGCGTCGGGGACGCGACGGTCGGGACCGAATGCCGCTCGTGACCATTGAGGACGCCCCGGCAGAGAACGAGCCGCCCAGCAAGCAAACCACGGAAAAGCTCTTTCCGCTGGAGACGTCACCGCCGAGAGCGGCCACGCTGCGCGAGGATCCCGGCCAGCAGCCACATGCAGCTGCCGTGCCGGAGGTCGAGAGCGACGAAGATGACGGTCCCGCGCCCGAAGGCGACGAAAATCTGGCTGAGATCTACGTCAATGTCGGCCGCCGCGACGGCGCCAAACCGAGCGACTACGAGGCTGCCTTGCAAGGCGCAGGTTTCTCTACCAGCGACGCTGACTACATCCGCGTACGCCATCGTCACGCCTTCGTCGGCGTGAAGCCCGAGCTGCTCGAGAAGGCGCTCGGTGCGTTGAACGGCGCAACCATCGCGGGCAAGAAGGCGAGCGCCGAACGCGCTCGGCGCCTCTGAAGCGCGATTGCGGCGAAGCGCGATTGAGGTTAAAAAGGTAGGGTTTAATGCCTCAGCGCCGCACGGTAGAAGTACTGCTCGATGACGTCCGCTGGGCGCTCGACAGTGCGCTCTCACCCCGCGAGCTCGTGGCCATGCTCGAACGATTGTTGCGCGAGGCGCCGGCCGGGTCGGAGGCGGCACTGTTCGCACAGCGCCACCTCGCGCGGCTGCTCCTGCGCGAGCAGCCGTTCCGGGCGGCGCGCCTGCTCCGCGAAGCGCTGGAAGAGCTGCCGCACGACGACGAGCTGTGGGGTCTGCTCGGTATCGCGCTCACCATGCTCGGGCAGTACAAGAGCGCGGCTCACGCGCACCGGCGCGGCCTCTCGTTGGTGCCCGGCAGCGTCACGCATCTGCACAACCTCGGTCACTTGCTCGACGTCGGTCTGGGCCGTCCGGACCAGGGCCTCCGCTACCTCGCCGCTGCGCATCGCGCGCTGGCCGACGAGGAGGAGATCGCGAGCTCGTATGCCCATGCCCTCGCGGGCGCCGGCCAATCGGCCAAGGCTCGAACCGTTTTGATGAAGGTGCTCGACTGGTCGGCGGAGCGGGCTGACGAGCAGCTTTCGCGCTGGCTGGCGGCGCGCTCGGCTGACTGAGCGGTCGACGAAGCGATTTTTTCCGCCGTCAGCCCTTTGCGGGCGAGCAGGTTTTCACTATCGATTCGCCCATGACGATGCGGCGTGCATGGTGGATCCTGGCTTCGATGAGTTTTGCCTCGGCGGCGGCCGGGCAACCCGCGCCCGCTGCTCAGCCGGCACCGGCTCCCGCAGCGCCGCCGGCGCCTGCAGCAGCGGCGCCGACGACACCGGCGGAGCCCAAGCTGCCGACGGTCGAGGACCCCATGCTCCAGCCCCCTCCGCCGCCACGGCGGACGCTGCGGAACTGGCAAGAGGCCTTGCAGCTGGTGCGCCAGAACTCGACGTCGCTGCGTACCCAGGCGGCTCGCGTGTTTCAGGCGGAAGCGCGGGCCCGGCAAGCGTTGTCTCTTGCGCTGCCGCAACTGGTCGGCACTGCGAACCTCACCCATCAGATTCTGAAGGGCGAAACCGAGGACAGGACGGTCGCGGGGGTGACCATTCAAGGCGGGGACGTCATTCCCGATCCGGCCACGACCTGGAACGCCGGTCTCGGCCTGCGGGTCCCTGTATTCGCGCCCCAGGCCTGGTACGACCACGGCACCGCCAAGCGTGAGATCCAGCTGGCCAAGCTCGATACCAAGGAGCTCGAGCGACAGGCGCTGGGCGCTGTGGCGAACGCGATCGTCAGCGTGGTGACGGCTGAACGCCTGTCGGAGGTCAGCCGCGTCTCGCTACAGAGCTCGCTCTCCACCGTCGACCTCACCAAGCGCCGCGCGGCGCTCGGCGCATCGAGCCAGCTCGACGTCTTGCGCGTGGAGCAGGAGGTCCAGCTCGCTCGGGCGCAGCTCGTGGCGGCCGACGAAAGCGTGATGCGAGCGCGCGAGGCGCTGGGCCTGGCCCTCGGCAGCAGCGACAACTTCGGGGTTCCGCCCGACATCAAGCTCGATCAGCTGGCCTCCGACGCGAAGACCAGCTGCCGCCGTGACTCCAACATCACCAACCGTCCTGATCTGCGCGCGTCCCAGTACAACATCGAGCTCGCCGAGCGACGAAAGAAGGGCGTCGACTGGTCCTTCTGGCCGACGGTCGATGCGGTCTCGAACCTCACCTACTGGTCCAACGA
>DATLIL010000117.1:0-7542 GCA_035539475.1 Polyangiaceae bacterium | reverse complement strand
CGCCGGACGACACGCTGCTCGCGTCGGCGGACAGCGACGCGCTCCTCGGTGCGGCCGAGCGCGTGACTCAGGCGGCGCGCCTGCTCGCCGACGATCGCGCCCGCTCGCAGCTCCATCGTTTTCACGCCATGTGGCTCGGCTACCGCGGCATCCCTGCCAGCGCCGACCTGGTGCAGGCCTTCAACCTCGAGACCACGCACCTGATCGATCGCGTCGTGTTCGACGAACCCACGAGTTATCTCGATCTCTTCGGTTTCCCGCAGACCTACCTGACGACCTCGCTGGCCGAACACTACGGCCTGCCTGCGCCGGCGGGCGGCGAGGGCTGGGTCGACTACGGCGACTCGGGGCGAGCGGGCATCCTCTCGCACGGCAGCGTGCTCGCGGCCTTCAGCAAGTTCTCCGACACGAGCCCGACTCAGCGCGGCATCTTCATCCAGACGCGGCTGCTCTGTAACGTGATCCCGCCGCCTCCGGCCGACGTCGACGTCGACAATCCGCCGGGCGGCGGCGACGACGCCGTCTGCAAGTACGACCGCTACGCAGCGCACCGCGACTCGTCACTGAGCTGCGCCAACTGTCACAACCAGATGGACCCCATCGGTTTCGGCCTCGAGAACTACGACATCGCCGGCCGCTACCGCGAGGCCGACGACGGCAACCCCGAGTGCATCATCGCGGGCGAGGGCGAGCTGCCCGGCTACGGCACGTTCAGCGGGCCGGCCGAGCTTGGTGCTCTGCTCGTGAGCTCGGGCGCGCTCGACGACTGCGTGGTGAAGCAGCTTTCGAGCTTCGCCCTCGGCCGCACGCTGAGCGACGCCGACGCCGCGATGATCGAAGAGCTGCGCGCTGGCTTCGAGGGCCAGGGTTACTCGCTGGCGGGCCTGCTCACCAGCTACGTGGAGAACGACGCTTTCGTGATGCGCAAGGAGCCCGCGCCATGAGTTTTCGTCTATCGCGACGCACGCTGTTGCGCGGCGCCGGCGGCGCCGTCGTCGGCCTGCCCGTGCTCGAGTGCATGCTGAACGGCAACGGCAACGCCTACGCGCAGGCCGGTGCCATCCCCAAGCGCTACGCCATCGTCTTCGCCGGTCAGGCCATCGGCGGCGACGGCTACGAGCGCGACGCGCAACGCGTCAACGGCCAGTCGGTGACCGAGGGCGGGCACTTCATCGTCCCGCCGGAGACCGGCACCGGCTACAGCGTGACCACGCCGCTGCAGCCGCTGCAGACGGCCGGCCTCATCGGCGACGTCAGCCTGGTCTCGGGCCTGCGCATTCCGTGGGACGCGAACTCCAGCGAGGCGGCCAACGTGCCGCCGGGCGGCGCCTTCCGCGAATTTCACGGCGGCGGCATGAGCGCGCTGGTCTCCGGCGTACGCTCGACGAGCGGGAGCTTCGCCGCCGAGGGCATCACCTCCGATCAGGTGGTCGCCAACCTGCACGCCGGCGCGGGCCTGACCCTGCCCTCGCTCGTGGTGCGCGCGCAGCCGGTGTTCTACCTCTCGGGCTTCGACTTCGCCGGCCGCGAGTACCTCTCGTACACCGGCGCCGGCCGCGACAACGCGATCGAGGCCTACGTCAGCCCGCTGCTCGTCTACGGCGCGCTGTTCGACGGCTTCGTGCCGCAAGGCGACGAGGTCGCCGCCGCTCAGCACGACTTCGAGAAACGCGCACGCCAGAGCGTGCTCTCGCTGATCACCGAGAAGCGCGAGCGCATCCTGAACAAGGTTGGCGCCGCCGATCGCGTTCGCCTCGAGCGCCACTTCGACGAGATCCGCGACCTCGAAATGCGCGTCGCCGATACCACCGCTGCCTTCGGCCTGTGCCAGAAACCCACGGCGCCAGGCGACGATCCCGCTGTCGGCGGCGACAACGCTGGCACCGGCGCCGACAGCATCGGCACCAACACAGGCTACAGCGACGAGTTCACGCGCGCGCGCATCCTTTCCGATCTGATCCACATGGCCTTCGTCTGCGACCTCACGCGCGTCGCCACCCTACAAATCACGGCCTTCCAGTCGCACATGAACGCCAGCCAGATCCTGGCCGACTCGGCCGCGCCGGCGCGGGCGGATATCCACGAGGTCGGCCACGGCGGCGACGTGGACAACAAGGGCCAGCTTCCGGTCAGCCTGCTCCTGCAGTGGCACGTCGAGCACTACGCCTACCTGCTCGACAAGCTGAAGCAGACTCCCGAGGGCGATGGCACCGTGCTCGACAATTGCTCCATCGTCTTCATGCCCGAGGCCGGCCACGGGACGCAGCTCAACGACGGCTCGACGCCGTTCGCCACGCACTCCGTGGAAGACATGGTGCTCATGGTCGGCGGACGCGCCGGAGGGCTCGCGCCAGGCTCGCACATCGCGGCCACGGGCGTGCACCCCGCCAGCGTCCTCGTCAGCGCGATGCAGGCGGCGGGCTACGAAGGCGACACGCTCGGCGAGGTCACCGGCAACGTGCCGGAGCTCTTCGGCTAGAGGCTCCCCCCTCGCGTGCTCGGTGTGAGCGCATTTGCGACACATCGGGACCGAACACGTCGCAATCCACGGCGCACGCTGCCCGCCCGCGGCGTCCTTGCGCCCCTGGGGGTCCGGTTCGTGCATTCGTTCACTCATTGCGTGAGACCCCCATCTCCGCTGCAAGAGCCCCTCGGCGAGCGTCGCATCGCGCTCACCGTCACGCTCGCGTTCGTGCTTTTCGGCGTCGCCTGGGTGTTCGCCAGTGACGTCGTGCTCTACGCCGCCTCGGATGACAAGGTGCTCATCGCGCGCATAGAAACGGCCAAGGGCTGGGCGTTCGTCGGGATCTCTGCGCTCTTCCTCTACCTCGTCACGTTGCGGAGCGCCGCCCATCTGGCCAGAACCCGCGCTGCCACCCGCGCCGTCGTCGAGAGTATCGGCGACGGCCTGCTCTTGCTCGGTCGAGACAGGTCCATCAAGTACGTGAACCCGGCGGCCGCGCGGATGCTCGGCTGCGGAGACGCCCACGAGCTGGTCGGAATGGGCGCGCAGGAGTTCTCGCGGCGCTTCCGCGTGAGCCATCTGAACGGCGCGCTCGTGCCGCCCGAACACTACGTTTCTCAGCGCGTGTTCGAGGAAGGGGGACCGCTCATGTACACGGAGATCCTCCACCCGCCGGGTAAGCCGGAGTTCGTGGCGTCCGTTACCGCAGCTGCCGTGCGCGACGGTGTCGGCGAGCCGCCCGAGCTCGTCGTCAGCGTCATCCACGACGTCACGGTCACCGAGCACCTGGAGCAACTGCGGAACCAGTTCTTGTCCGCCGCCGCGCACTCGCTGAAGACGCCGATCGCCGTGATCAAGGCCAACGCCCAGCTGCTGGCCCGCCGTGAGGAGGCCTCCTCTCGCAAGTCGGCGCTGGCGATCGAACGCCAGTGTGACCGCATCGATCGTCTCGTCCAGAACCTGCTGGTCTTTTCGCGAACGCGCTCGCGGACCCTGGAGCTCCACCCGCAGGAGGAGGCGCTCGCGCCGCTGGCGGAGCGAGTAGCACAGGCGATGAACAGGGTCTCTCCTCGGCACGAAGTTCGTGCGGAGCTCCTGGCCGCGCCGCGGGCTCACGTCGATCGCGAACGACTCGGTATCGCCCTGAGCAACCTGGTCGAGGAGGCCCTGCGCGCGTCGCAGCCCGACTCGCAGGTGGCGGTGCTCGTGAGCCAGCAGGGAGCCGATGCCGAGCTCGGCGTGCGCTACCGTCCACTGGCGCCGGCGGAGCTGGCGGCGCTGGCGAGCAACGAGTCCAACGTCGATCTCGGCGTCGTCCGCGACGTCACGGCGACCATCGCGGAAGCGCATGGCGGCTCGGTAGAGGTGGAGAATCGCGGGGCGGAGACCATCCTCCTGCTTCGCCTGCCGGCCATCGCAGGAGCGGCATGACGGAGACCAAGGAAGTCCTCGTCGTCGATGACGACCCCGACATGGCCGAGACCATGGTGGAGGTGCTGCGTGAAGCAGGCTATTCTGCCAGGAGCGCGGGCGACGGCAAACAAGCGCTCGAGGCGGTGGAGATGCACATGCCATCGCTCATCCTGCTGGACGTGCTCATGCCGGTCATGGACGGCTGGCAGTGCGCGCGCGAGGTCCGCAAGCGTTATGGCCGCGACTTGCCGATCGTCGTGGTGACCGCTGCGGAAGACGTGCGGGCTCGCGCCGAGCCGATGGACGTCAATGAGGTGCTGCCGAAACCGTTCGAGCTCGATGACTTGCTGCGAGCAGTAGAACGCTACGCGCCGCTGGGCTGAATTGGCAAATTGGTCGCGCTGGCACTGGCGTAGCTTGCAGCGCTGCATGCCCACTGCGCAGACCGGCGCGTAGCTTGTCCACCGCAATTGGGATGGAGTCGCTTTCGGGCGTGATTTTCCTCACACGCGGACGCGCCGAGTGACTTCACCCTTTGTGCCGAGAGCAGTGTTCTTCTTCGACGACTTCCAGTAGGCGAAAGGGTGCCTGCGCGGCAACGCAGCGCGGAAAGAGGAGCGTTCACGTGACCCAGAGCGTCAGCGAAAGCGAGAACCCTGCGATCCCGGCTCCGACTCCGAAGGCGGTCCGGCCGAGAACGAACCGAGACTGGTGGCCGAACCAGCTCGATCTTCAGGTGCTGCACCAGCACTCTCCGCACGCGAATCCGATGGACGAGGGCTTCGACTACCAGAAGGAGTTCGCGACTCTCGACGTGGAGGCGCTCAGACGCGACGTCACGAAGCTGATGACGGACTCGCAAGAGTGGTGGCCGGCGGACTATGGCCACTACGGCCCGCTCTTCATCCGCATGAGCTGGCATGCGGCCGGCACCTACCGCACCGAGGACGGCCGAGGCGGAGCCGGCGACGGCGCGCAGCGCTTCGCTCCGCTCAACAGCTGGCCCGACAACGCGAACCTGGACAAGGCGCGCCGGCTGCTCTGGCCGATCAAGCAGAAGTATGGCCGCAAGATTTCCTGGGCGGATCTCTTGGTCTTCGCCGGAAACGTCGCTCTCGAATCGATGGGGTTCAAGACGTTCGGTTTCGGCTTCGGACGCCCCGACGTCTGGGAGCCGGTCGAGGTCTTCTGGGGGCACGAGGACACCTGGCTCGGCGACGAGCGCTACAGCGGCGACCGCCAGCTCACCGGCCCGTTCGGCGCCGTGCAGATGGGCCTGATCTACGTCAATCCCGAGGGGCCGAACGGCACGCCCGATCCGGGCAAGGCGGCGCGCGATATCCGCGAGACCTTCGGGCGCATGGCGATGAACGACGAAGAGACCGTGGCGCTCATCGCCGGGGGGCACACATTCGGCAAGACCCACGGCGCCGGCGATCCGAAGCGTGTCGGTCCGGAACCGGAGGGTTGTCCCGTTCATCACCAGGGCCTCGGCTGGAAGAGCTCACACGGTACCGGAAAGGGCAGGGACGCCATCACGAGCGGCCTCGAGGGTGCGTGGACACCCACGCCGATCACCTGGGACAATAGCTTCTTCGAGACGCTGTTCGGCTACGAGTGGGAGCTGACCCAGAGCCCGGCGGGCGCCAAGCAGTGGAAGCCCAAGAACGGCGCGGGCGCGAACACCGTGCCCGACGCGCAGGACCCGAACAAGAAGCACGCGCCCATGATGGCGACCACCGATCTCGCGCTGCGGACCGACTCCACCTACGAGAAGATCTCGCGGCGGTTCCAGGCGAACCCCGCAGCGCTCGCCGACGCCTTCGCTCGCGCCTGGTACAAGCTACTGCATCGCGACATGGGGCCGCTCTCGCGCTACCTCGGGCCCTGGGTGGCGTCGCCCCAGCTCTGGCAGGATCCGATCCCCGAGATCGACCATCCGCTGATCGGCCCTGACGACATCGCGGAGCTCAAGAAGCAGATCCTCGCTTCGGGTCTGTCCACCGCCGAGCTCGTGTCCGTCGCGTGGAGGTCGGCCTCTTCGTTCCGCGGCACCGACAAGCGTGGCGGGGCCAACGGGGCCCGCATCCGGCTCGCACCGCAGAAGGACTGGGAAGTCAACGAGCCGTTGCAGCTCGCGAAGGTGTTGCAGAAGCTCGAAGGGATCCAGAAGAGCTTCGACGCAGCGCAGGCCGGCGGGAAGAAGGTCTCGCTCGCGGACCTCATCGTCCTCGGCGGTTGCGCGGCGATCGAGCGCGCCGCGAAAGAGGGCGGCTTCGAGATCACGGTGCCGTTTACGCCGGGCCGGACGGACGCCTCGCAAGACCAGACGGACGTCCAGTCGTTCTCCGTGCTCGAGCCGAAGGCGGACGGCTTTCGCAACTACGTCCACCACAAACAAAAGCTCTCGCCCGAAACCCTGCTGCTCGATCGCGCCAACCTCCTCAACCTCACCGCCCCGGAGATGACGGTGCTGATCGGCGGCCTGCGAGCGCTGGATGCGAACTTCGCCAAATCGCGACACGGAGTCCTCAGCCAGAGACCCGGCAGGCTGACCCATGACTTCTTCGTCAACCTCCTCGACATCGGTACGGAATGGCAGCCCTCCGCGTCGGACGCCAACGTCTACGAGGGGCGCACCCGCGGCACGGCTCAGGTAAAGTGGACTGCCACGGCCGTCGACCTCGTCTTCGGCTCCCACTCCCAACTGCGCGGCATCGCCGAGGTCTACGCCGCGTCGGACGGAGCCGAGAAGTTCGTTCGCGATTTCGTGGCAGCGTGGCACAAGGTGATGAACCTCGACCGCTACGACCTGTCGCGCCGCTGAAGCCTGGCTGCCGGGCGATGTCGCGCCGATCGGGTGCGGGCTTTACAAGTGCTCGCGTTCGCGAAAACATGGCTGTCTGGATGGGTCATGGGTAACGTTCCTTCTTTCGAAATGGCAGTAACGGCGACCGCTGCGGATACGGATCTCGACGCGCTGGTGGTGCCGAGCACGGTCAAGCTGGCGGGTGGCATCTTCGCGACGACGGGCGTGTTCACGTGCATCATCGGGCTCCAGATCTGGGGCTTGCTCACGGTGACGGGCTTGCTTCAGCTGGTGGCGCCGCTCGCGCTCATTCTCGGCATCGGGGACGTCGTCCTTGGCGCCGGCGTGGCCAGGGCACGGCTGCGTTCGGTGTCGCTCGGGCTCGGTTTCGCGATCGTGACGGCACTGTTTGCCCTGGCGTGGTCGGTATTTGCGCTGCTCAACGGCGTGCTGTCGCTGATCTCGTTCGCGGTGCTGCCGTTCGCGGGGGTCTCGGCGTTGCTCATCATCACCTCGCGTGCTCGCGTGCGGGTGATCGACGAGGCGCGTCAGCGTTTGCGGACTCAGGGTCTCGACGCGGGGCTCTGAGCCGTGGCGCTCTCGAGGAACGTCGCCGCCGCGCTGCGTATCGGCGCCGCGCAAGGTTCCTGGGTGGCCGCCCGCGAGGCGCTGGCTCCGCTCGAGCCCGTGACTCGAGCCTGGGCCCAGCGGCGCCTGCAGCGACTCTGGCGCCAGGCCCGGCTGCTCACGACCGTCAATGAGCCGAGCCACGAGCTGCGATTGGCCGCCTTGCTGGCGCTCGAGAAGCAGCCCTCCGACGTCGACGATCCGGTCGCCGTCGCTGCCGAGCTCGAAG
>DATLIL010000116.1:0-3823 GCA_035539475.1 Polyangiaceae bacterium | reverse complement strand
CGGCGTTGGGATTGGAGCACTGACCGGTGGCGGGGTCGCAGGTGCCCGCGACGTGACACTCGTCGGAAGCGGAGCACACGACGGGGTTTGCGCCCGTGCAGTTGCCCGCCTGACAGCTGGAGGATCCAGTGCAGGCGTCACTGTCGTCGCAGGGAATGTCGTCGTCGGCGTTGGGATTGGAGCACTGACCGGTGGTGGGGTCGCAGGTGCCCGCGACGTGGCACTCGTCGGAAGCGGAGCAGACGACGGGGTTTGCGCCGGTGCAGGTCCCCGCCTGGCAGGTGGACGACCCCGTGCAGGCGTCACTGTCGTCGCAGGGCGTGTCGTCGTCAGCTTTAGGATCAGAGCACTGACCGGTGGGGGGGTCGCAGGTGCCGGCGACGTGACACTCGTCGGAAGCGGAGCAAACGACGGGGTTTGCGCCCGTGCAGGTGCCCGCCTGACAGCTAGAGGACCCGGTACAGGCGTCGTCGTCGTTACACGGCGTGTCGTCGTTGGCTTGGGGATTGGAGCACTGACCGGTAGCGGGATCGCAAGTGCCCGCGGTGTGGCACTCGTCGGAAGCCGAGCAGGTGACGGGATTGGCGCCGGTGCATGTCCCTGCCTGACAGCTAGAGGATCCGGTGCAGGCGTCGTCGTCGTCGCACGGTGTGTTGTCGTTGGCAGTTGGATTGGAGCACTCACCCGTAGCTGGGTCGCAGGTGCCGGCGGTGTGGCACTCGTCGGAAGCCGAGCAAGTGACGGGATTTACGCCGGTGCAAACGCCGTCCTGGCAAGAGCTCGATCCGGTGCAGGCGTCGTCGTCGTTGCACGGTGTGTCGTCGGCGAGCTTCTGGTTCGTACACTCGCCGGTCGCGGGATCGCAGCTGCCCGCGCCGTGGCATTCGTCGGTGCTGCAGACGATGGGATTGGAGCCGACGCACTTGCCGGCCTGGCAGGCGTCGGTCTGGGTGCAAGGATTGCCGTCGTCGCAGGTCGTCTCGCCGTGACTGCACGGCTTGATCGCCGCGTCGGCCATCACGATCCCGGCGCCGGAATCGCGGTCGAAGCCCGCCGCTTCGATGTCGAGCGCCTCCGCAGCCAGCAGGTTGCGTGTGACGGTCGTGGCCAGCTCGGAGTCGAGCTCGGCGATCTCCGGCCTGGCTTCGAGCAGCAGAGCGGCGAGCGCGGCCGCGTGGGGCGCCGCCGCCGACGTACCGAAGAACGGATTGAAACCCGGCGTCGAAGTCACGACGCCGTCGGCTGCCGCGAATTCGGGCTTCTGGCGCGCGAAACCGCCGTCGGACGCGAGCAGGAAGTTACCCGGTGTGAGCGGCGTTCCGTCCGCCTCGAAGAAGATGCGGCGGGGCCCGTCGGAGCTGAACCACTCGGCGGGATTGCTCGCGCCGCCCACGAACTGCCCGCCCGAAGCCGTGGCCACGTCGACCGCTGCCATACCGAAGGCATTGCTGGCTGCGGCGTGGCCCCAGATCTGACCCATGCTCTGGTGTTCGAGGCTGCCGCGGTGGGTACTCAGTCGCAGCATGCGCGGCTCACCCGACCAGCGCGCGACCACCAGCGTGCGGCCCTGGTGGTTCATCATCTCGCTATCGATGAACTCGAGCGGAGGCTCGGCGCCCATCTGGCTGCCCGTGCTGGCGTCGACCACGGCGGTGCGCGTAGCGTTGAGCAGGAACAGGTCGTAGTCGTTGTCGGAGCCGGCGAACGGATCCGACCACTGCAGCGTGATCACGCTCGGCGAATCGAAGGTGATCAGGTTGTAGTTCTCGCCGCCGAAGTCGTGGACGTCTGGAAAGTCGTCGAAATCGGGCGGACTCGGCGGAGTGGTCGGCTCGTAGTCGCCTTCGTAGCCGCTGGCCGTGCCCTCGTTAACGTTGCCGTCGTTGCCGGCTGCAGAGAAGTAGAGCGCGCCGTCGGCGGTCACGGTGTCGACCGCCTGCGCGATCACGTCGTCCTGAAAGGCGGCTTCAGCCAGGTAGCCGACGTCGTCGACGATGATGTCCGCGCCGGCCGCGCGCAGATCGAGGATGTTCTGCGCGAACTGCGCGGCGCTCGGCAGCGCCGTGGCGTAGAGCAGCGTGGCACTGGGCGCGAGATCGTGGACAATCTCGAGCATGGCGGTGCCCTCGTCGCCGTCACCGGCCTGGCCGGGAAGTACCTGCAATTGGGCTCCGCCCGGCAGGTCACCACTCGCCTGTCGCTGCCCGAGCGTGTCGACGCCGTCCGAGATGACGCCGACCGTCACGCCGTTGCCTGACAGTCCTTCGAGGGCGCGGACGGTGCTCGCGCGGTGAGTGACATCGCCCTGAGTGGTGTCGACCTTGTTCGTGACCCAACCGAGCGCAGGCATGATGTGGTGCACACTGGGCTCGTCCGCCAGGACCTCGAGCTGATCGAGCGGCACCTCGGCTTGAATCGCGTCGAAGCGCGGAACGCTGACCACGATCGAGCCACCGAGGGTGCGGATGCGCCCGAGCAGCGAGGCATCGACGTCGGCCTTGATGTCGACCAGCACGGTTCCCGAAGACGTGATCTTCGCGCTGCTCGTGAACGAGCCCAGCGAGCTGACCTGCGGATCGCCGCGGCGTGCCTTGGCCGCCAGCACGAGCTGTGAGCTCATCTTGCGCTGAGCCGGAGTGCGCAGGCGCTTTTCCTGGCCCAGCGTCTTGATCTGATCGAGCGCCGCGCCGTCGATCCGCGGGGCAGAAGACGTCGCGAGCGCCTGGGTCGTCACCTCGGCGTCGCCCTCACGCCCATCGTCCGAGCATGCGCTCGAGACTGCACCGACTACGACCGCCAGCACGAAGAGTGGAAGTTGCGGAGTTCGCATGAATCTATGCCCAACCCAAACGACCAGCCCCGATATCACGGCGACGTCGCGGCGGATGCGACGTTTTCATGCCGCCCGCGTCCGGCATTTGACAGCAGGGACCTCACGGCTCAGGCTTCGAGTGTGCTGTCCCGCCCTCTGGTCACTCGTCGCTTTAGCGGCCCCCGCTTCCGCTCCGGAAGCGCGTCAGGCCGCGTGTGACCGAGTCGTCGACAGCGGGTTCCTGAGCGCTTTTCGGAGTGGAAACGGGGGTTTGCCCGCACCTCGTCCAATTCCATCTCCGAAAGGTTCGGTTCTCCATGATCTCCATCCTCAGCGCCGAGGAGGTTCGGCGCGCTCTCTCGATCCGTGATCTCACGCAGCCCGCCGAGGGGCCTCACGCCCTCCAGCTGCTCGTCGAATCCGCTGCGGAGGCGCTTTCCAGCGCCTGGAACATTGCCGTCCGCGTGCACCGCGCGAGCCCCATCGTGTCCGTTCGCGACAACTACGATCGGCTCGGCTACTCGCCGCAGGCGGCCGCTCGCGATGCCCGCTATACGCGCTACGTCTGCGATGTCGCGCTCCTGCGCACGCAGACGTCGGCGCTAGTGCCACCGCTCTTGAGCGAGCTCGCGAGCGCTGAGCTCGGCGACGTGCTGCTGGTGTGCCCCGGCCTGACCTATCGCCGCGACAGCATCGATCGGCTGCACACGGGCGAGCCCCATCAGCTCGATCTCTGGCGCATGCGCCGTGGCGCGCTCGGCGAGCACGACCTCGACGACATGGTCGCAATCCTGGTGAATACGCTGCTGCCGGGGCGCGCCTGGCAAACGTCGCCTACCTCTCACCCGTACACGACCTCCGGCCTCCAGATCGACGTGCGCCACGGCGATGAATGGGTCGAGATCGGCGAGTGCGGACTGGCGGCACCGGCGCTGCTCGAGCGGACCGGACACGATCCGCAAGAGGTTTCGGGTCTGGCGCTGGGGCTCGGGCTCGATCGCCTGCTCATGC
>DATLIL010000115.1:0-5300 GCA_035539475.1 Polyangiaceae bacterium | reverse complement strand
GCACCCGCGCGGCCACGCGCTCTACCGCGCTCTCGAGCTCGCCCTCGAGCGCGTCTTCGAGGGCGGCGGCTACCAGCGGGTCAGGACTCCACAGCTGCTCCGCCTTCCGATCTGGGAGGCCAGCGGCCACGCCCGCCACTTCTCCGAGACCGGCAGCACCGCGACCTGCTCGGGCGCGAGCCAGGCCGGCAGCACACCGCCGTGGTGCTCGAGCAGGATGCCGAGCATGCGCTCCAGGCTACCGACGAGCGCGCGATGCAAGAGCGCCGGCGCGCGACGACGGCCCTCGCGGTCGACGTAGACGACGCCGAAGCGCTCCGGCATCACCAGATCGAGCTGGATCGTCCCGCACTGCCACTCGCGGCCGAGGCGGTCGCGCAGCGAAAACTCGAGCTTGGGGCCGTAGAACGCACCAGCGCCCGGCGACTCCACGAACGAGAGACCGGCGGCGCGCGCCGAGCTCTCGAGGATGGCTTCGGCCTCGTCCCAGGCTTCGTCCGAGCCCGCGCGATCGGCTGGCCGTGTGGCGAACGCCACGGCGAACGCGTCGAAGCCGAGCATGCGATAGAAGGCGTCGAGCGAGCGGCAGAAGCTCTGCACTTCCGCGGCTACCTGCTCGCGCTCGCAGAAGATGTGCCCGTCGTCCTGTGTGAACTGGCGCAGGCGAAACAGGCCGTGCAATGTGCCGCTCGGTTCGTTGCGGTGCACGAGGCCGAGCTCCGCGATGCGCAGCGGCAAGTCGCGGTACGAAGGGATCATCCGCCGCACGATCTCGAGGTGACCTGGACAGCTCACGGGCTTGAGCGCGCTCGGCACCGTCTCGTCCTCGACGAAGAACATGTTCTCCGCGAAGTGACGGGCGTGGCCGCTGGCCTCCCACATCGGCAGACGCAAGAGCTGCGGAGTCCGGACACGCTGGTAGCCGCCGCGCTGGAAGACGCGCTCGAGGGCGCCCTCCAGCGTCCGGTACAGCTCGTGGCCGCGCGGGTGCCAGAACACCATGCCGGGCGCTTCCTCCTGGAAGTGCAGCAGGTGCTGGCGAGAGGCTATGGATCGGTGGTCGTTGACGTCGCTTTGCATGGTCGTGGCTCCGGTTGGGAGCCCCGCCGGGCGGAAGGAACGCCAAGGACAAAAAATCAGCGCCCCGTCCGGAGATCCCGGCGAGGCGCGGTTTTTCGAGTGTGTTCTTGCGTTACACGACACCACGCCCGCCGAGGCGGGTAGTGGTCGTGGTGGTCGCAAGAGCGCGTTGCACGAAGCCGAGTATAGCCCGCGCGCCTCACCCGTCAACCACGAGGGAGCGCGCTTGCGCCATCCTCCGCGTTGACACGGCGCGCGCCGCGGTGTGAGCTTGCGCCTGCCATGCTCAAGTGCTCCGCGTTCAGTGCCGTAGCGGTCGCCATCGCCGTCGCGTGTGCCGCGTCGCAACCCGCACCGTCGCCGCCCGCACCCGAGCCTGCAACCTCCGACTTGCCGCCGGCCGCGATCGAGACGACGTCGAGCTCGCGCCAGGAGGCCGCGGAGCCCGACGTGAAGGGCGATACCAGCATCACCAAGGATGCGGGTACCGGCATCGACGACACGGACGCATCAGCAGATGCGGGCGCGCAGACGGCCAGCGCAGGGGCATGCAAGACGGACGCTGACTGCGTCCCGGCGCAGTGCTGTCACGCGACGAGCTGCACGCTGAAGAGCCAGGCCCCGAGCTGCGCGGACAAGATGTGCACGAAGGAGTGTCGTGGCGGCACCATGGACTGCGGCGGCGGCTGCTTCTGCCAGCAGGGCAAGTGCAACGCGAAGCTCGGTCGCCCGTAATTTCTTCGTTCGAAGCTCTGGACAAGCGTTCAGTTTCTGCTTACTGAAACCGAACGATGACCGTTGCCGCTTCTTCGTTCGATCCCGTTCCGTCGATCGCCGCCGAGCTCACGCTGCCGCCTGTGGCGGTAGCCGCGGTGGTCAAGCTCTTGGCCGAGGGCGCCACGGTGCCCTTCATCGCGCGCTATCGCAAAGAAGCGACGGGCGGCCTCGACGAGGTGCAGATCCGGAACATCGAGGAGCGTCGCACCTACCTGGTCGAGCTCGAGGCCCGACGCGAGAGCGTGCTCGCCGAGATCGAGAAGCAAGGCAAGCTCACGCCGGAGCTCAAGAAGAAGATCCTCGGCGTGACCACCAAGGCCGAGCTCGAAGATCTGTACCTGCCGTACAAGCCCAAGCGGCGTACGCGCGCGATGATCGCGCGGGAGCGCGGGCTCGAGCCGCTGGCGGAGCTGCTCTGGTCGCAGCCTCTCGAAGGCGTCCCCGGCGAAGCCGCGCAGGCCTTCGTCAGCGCGGAGAAAGAAGTGCCGGACGTCAGCGCGGCGCTGGCAGGCGCGCGCGACATCTGCGCCGAGCGCATGGCTGAAGACGCCGAGGTGCGCAAACACGCACGCGAGGTGTACGTGAAGCAGGCGGCGATCACCGTCGGCAAGACCACCGATCACGCCGAGAAGGTGACCAAGTTCGACGCCTACGCGGACTTCGCCGAGCCGATCGGCACCATTCCCTCGCACCGCTACCTGGCCATCCGCCGCGGCGAGAGCGAGGGCGTCCTGCGCGTGAAGCTCGATCTCGACAAGACGCCGCTCGTGGAGTTCGGCGAGAAACACTCCGCGCTCAACCGCCGCTCGCCCTGGGCCGGCGAGCTCGAGAAGGCGGTACGTGACGGCGTCGATCGGTTGCTGGTGCCGGCGGTCGAAGTCGACGTGCGCGTGGAGCTCAAGATGAAGAGCGACACCGGCGCCGTCGACGTCTTCGCCAAGAACCTGCGCGAGCTCTTGCTGGCCGCACCGTTCGGCCAGAACTGCGTGCTCGGCGTCGATCCGGGCCAGCGCACCGGCTGCAAGTGCGCGATCGTGGACGACACCGGCAAGCTGCTCGAGCACGCCACCGTTTACCTGGTGCAGGGCGACGGCGCCCTCGCCAAGGGCCAAGGCCACGCTGCTCGAGCTGTTCAAGAAGTACCCCGTGCGCGCCGTGGCCGTCGGCAACGGCACCCATGGCCGCGAGACCGAAGCCTTCGTCAAGGACGTGCTGGCCGCCTCGGGGTTGGTCAAGGACGGCGCGCCGTTCTGCGTCGCCGTCAGCGAGGCCGGTGCCAGCGTTTACTCGGCCAGCGAGGTCGCGCGCGAGGAGTTTCCGGACCTCGATCTCACCATCCGCGGCGCCATCAGCATCGCGCGGCGCCTGCAAGATCCGCTGGCGGAGCTCGTCAAGGTCGATCCCAAGAGCATCGGCGTGGGTCAGTACCAGCACGACGTGTTCCAGCCCATGCTGCAGAAGAAGCTCGAAGAGGTGGTCGAGAGCTGCGTGAACAGCGTCGGAGTGGAGGTCAACACGGCCAGCGCGCCGCTGCTCGCACGCGTGGCCGGCATCGGGCCCATGCTCTCGCGCCGGATCGTGGCGCACCGCAACCAGAACGGCGCCTTCAAGAGCCGCAAGGCGCTGCTCGAGGTGCCTGGTCTCGGTGCCAAGACCTACGAGCAGGCGGCGGGCTTCCTGCGTATCCGCGGCGGCGAGCACCCGCTCGACTCCAGCGCCGTGCACCCCGAGCGTTATGCGCTGGTCGAGCGTATGGCCACCGACCTCGGCGTGCCCGTGGTCAGCCTGATCGGCAACGCGGAGCTCCTGAAGAAGCTCGATCTCAGCCGCTACGTCGGCGGGGACGTCGGCGCCTTCACGCTCGACGACATCCAGAAAGAGCTGGTCAAGCCCGGCCGTGACCCGCGCCAGAGCTTCGAGCCTCCGCAGTTCCGTGACGACGTACGCACGATGGAGGATCTGAAGCAGGACATGGTGCTCGAGGGCGTGGTCACCAACGTCACCGCCTTCGGCGCCTTCGTCGACGTCGGCGTCCACCAGGACGGCCTCGTGCACGTTTCACAGCTTGCCGATCGCTTCGTCAAGGAAGCGAGCGAAGTGGTCAAGGTCGGCGACCGCATCAAGGTGCGCGTGCTGGAGGTGGACCTCGAGCGCCGGCGCATCGCGCTGAGCGCGAAGCAAGGTGGCAGCGGCGGTGGCGGTGGAGGCGGTGAGCGCAGGCCAGCAGCTGGCTCGGACAACAGGCGGCCTGGCCACTCGCAGCAGCAGCACCAGCGTCGGCCCGAAGCCAAGAAGCCGCAGAGCACCTTCTCGAACAACCCGTTCGCCGCTCATTTCAATCGCAAGTAGCCCGGGCTCGCCAATGTCCGCGTCGCTCGTGTGTCTGCGAGTGGATGCGAACCGCACTCCTGATCAGCGCACTGATGCTTGGCTGCTCCGGCGGCCAGGAGCGCCCCGCGGAAGAGCCCGAGGCACCGAGCGAGAGCGAAGAGACCGAAGGCTTCAGCCCCGAACAAAAGGAAGCCCTGTCCGAGCTCCTGGGCGAGGACGTGAGCGAGGAGCAGGGCGGCGAGCAGCCGGCGCAGGCATCGCCAGCTGGCTCATCGGCACCCCCTTCCCCCTGACGCCAGGACCCTGGTTGTGCCAACTGTGCCGCCGGATCCGGCGGCAAAACCCGACAAATTCACCGAATTCATCTAGGAACGGTGCTTGCAAGGGTCCGACCCATGCGGCTCCGTGTGCGCCCCGACCTCTGGGCAACCTCGCTGTTCGTGGCCCTCGGCCTGGTCTCGGTCACGGCCTGCGGCGGCAGCAGCGACGAGGACGGCTTCAACCCCTTCCCCTGCCAGAACCCGACTGAGGTCAGCCCGGGCATCGTCACCTGCGACAGTGGCGCGAGGGTGCGTGAAAGCGTCGAGCAGTGCGGGTCGTCGCTCCCCCGCCCCGAAGCCCAGACCGCCACTCTCGTGACGGGCGGCTGCATGTACGACTCGGACTGCACCGAGCAGGCCAACGGCTACTGCGCTGTCAACAACTTCGTGGGCGGCGACGCGACGGGCGCGTATTGCTACTACGGCTGCACCAGCGACGCCGAGTGCGGCGAAGGGTTGATCTGCGTCTGCGGCGATCCGATCGGGCACTGCGCTCAGGCCAACTGCAAGAGCGACAGCGACTGCGGCTCCGGTCTTCACTGTGCGTCGTACGACACGAGCTCCGGCTGTGACATCGAGGGATTCGCGTGCCAGAGCCCGAAGGACGAGTGCCTCACCAACGCCGATTGCGGTGGGGTGATCTGCCGCCTGGACGAGACCAAGGGCGCACGCGTCTGCGGCGGCGGTGGCTGCGCCATCGGCCGGCCCTTCCTCGTCGACGACGTCGCACGCGTGGCAGACACGGCGCGCCGCGACGACTGGCTCGCGTGCGGGCTCACTCCGGACCTGGAG
>DATLIL010000114.1:0-6641 GCA_035539475.1 Polyangiaceae bacterium | reverse complement strand
TGACGCACTCGGCGGGCGCTTTGCGTCCGCCTCTGGCTCCGCCGCGCTTCGCGCTTGCGAGGCGGGCTTCGCCCGCCTTCGCCGGGGTTTGTGTTTTGCGGAGTTCCTGCGCAGAGCGCCTGGCCTTCCGGGCGTGCTGCTAGCAAGCCGCGCCTGTTCGGTCAGTTTGTTGTGACCCAGGTCTCGTTGGCGGATCGTGATCTGCTGGTTTCAAGATCCATAGGTGGATCCAGCTCAGCCCGCTGACGCGGGCCTCGCGCAATCCCTACGCCGCTGAGCGGCTTGCCGGAGTGCGATGGTGACGGCGCTCGATGGCTTACGTCTTTGCGCGACAACCGTACTGGGGTGGTTGGGGTTGGAGTGGGAACACAACGCCGCTCGGTGCCTGTCGCGTTGGGGTGGCGCTGGGTAGCGGGGAAGCTGCGCTGGCTTCCTCGAGGGCGGCAGGCGTTGAGCCACGGCGTGTTCACCAACCTAGGCATTCCCCTCGAAGTCTCCTGAGAGCCCGTGGTTCAGGGCAGGGTTGCTCGGGGTCTACTTCTGCTGCCAGGTAGGGCGGCGCAATTGCCGAGCAGGCCGTCCTGCAGATGGGATCGTTGGTGCCGGCCTCGAGCTGCGCTTCGCTCTACGGGTCGCCGGTTCACTCGGCGCAGACCTCGCTCTTCAGCGGTGGGTTCTCGGCGGTGCTGCAGACATAGTCGTAGGATCCGCCGACGAGCGAGGCTGACATCGCGTTGACGCAGGAGGTCCAGGTGCCGCAGTCGGCGAGCACCTGCCAGCCGGGGCCCGTGACGTTGCACATCACATGCACGCTCGCTACCTCCGGCGGCGAGTTGCCGCCCACGGCGGGGTAGGTGTACGTGTATCGAGAGCAGTCCTCGTCGCTCCCGGGAGGGCAGCCCTCCGGCGTCATGAAGCAGTTCGCGACATCGTGGTCCGGGCCTTCGACGGCCAGCGCGATGGCCGTCGAGAGCGGCACGCCCCACGTTGGCACGCCTTCTGCGGTGACGCAGGCTTCTTCGCCTTCACGGCAGGCGAACCAGGTCTCGTCGGCGCCCGCTTCGGAGTGACTGACGCAGGTGCCGGAAACGCACTCCTGATCGTTGCGCGGGCAGTCTTCGTTCTCCGCGCACTCGGTGCGGCAGCGGCCGTCGATGCCGCAGGTGAGGCTGGTGGGGCAGGGGTTCGCGCTCGAGCACGCGCCTTCGTCGAGCGTGGTGCAGCCGTAGGGCGGCTGATCGCCGACGCAGAGCGTCTCTTGCGGGCACTCGGCGTCGTTGGTGCAACCGACGCGGCAGACGCCGAGCGTGCAGACCGCGCTGGGACCGCAATCTGCCGTCTCCATGCACTCCTGGCCGACTTCGATGTCGCCCATGCTGACGTTGTTCTCTTTGCTACAGCCCCACGCCGTCATCAGCGTGACCAAGCTCGAGGCGCCGAGTGCGCGCGCGAAAAAGTGCATCCCTCAAACGTAACATCACGTTGGTGCTCAAAGCATTCGTCTCAGCGCGAGACGCGCGTGCGGCGGCACGTCGCCGTATCGGCGGTGTGCTTCGTTTACCCTCTGGAGTGGGCGTGCGATCGGCGGGCGGTGTGGCAGCGTGCCTCGCCGGTCTGAGCGCGGTGGTGGGCCCTGCCATGAGGAGACTACCGGGTGGGCGGCCCTCCGGCCGGCATCGAGCTCGGGGTGTAAGGATCGAATCGCGGGGCGCGTTAGGCCGTCAAACGCTTAGAGTTCGGCTTGCCGTAGGGATGGACTAGACTCACCCGACCTTTTGGCACCGAATGGTCGCGCCCTTGTTTGGGGCGCATTTTGGAGGAGTAGAGCCGATGCTTCGAACCGGTACGATGATGGCAGCGCTCGTGACGAGCGCGATGCTCATGGCCTGCGGCGGCGACGACAAGCAAGCGCAGAACCCGCAGCAGCAGCAGTGCCCGCAGGGTCAGTATTTCGACGGGCAGTTCTGTCAGAACATGCAGGGCCAGCAGCAGCAGCAGCAGCCTCCGCCCGCGCAGACCACTGCCGCTCCTCCTCCGACCTCGCCGATCCCGGTCGCCACCGCGACGACTGGTGCTCCCGCGCAGGCAGCCGACCCCGCCTCGGCCGCCGCCGCGACGGCGCTGCTCGGACCGCTCGCTCAGCAGCACGCGATGCCGGGCGCCAAGCCGCTCGGTAGCGCAGTGGCAGGCAACTTCCAGCAGGGTCAGTCGCTCGAGACCACCGTGCAGATGTCGCCGGGCAAGTGCTACACGGTCGTGGGCGTGGCGCTGCCCCCGATGACCGATCTCGACATCCAGCTCGTGCCCACGCTCGCGATGCCGGGCCTGCCGGCGGCGATTCTGGCCGCTGACAACACGCAGGGCGCGCAGGCCATCGTGGCGGGCAAGCCCAACTGCTACAAGTGGGCGCTGCCGATGGGCGCTCCGGTGAAGATGATCGTGACCGCCAAGACCGGCTCCGGCATGGCCGCAGCTCAGGTCTACGAGAAGTAAGCGCCAATCCCGCGCGGAGAAGAGGGCGAGGCCGTCGGGCTTCGCCCTTTTTTCATTTCACGATTTGACGCCGATCAGCGGCCAGTTCGCTGTCAGGCCCAGGCGCTCACGGCGGGCGAGCTCGCGATCGGTGACGCGCTCGCTGATCCAGCGCCCGAACACCGCCACCAGCACGCCGGCGACGACGTCGATCACGTAGTGCCAGCGCAGGAACATCGTGGCGATGATGATGTTCAGGGTGAAGAAGGCGAGCACGGCCCAGGTGTACCGGAACGGCAGCGTGGCGCGGTGCCGGTAGGAGAACAGCGTGATGAAGGTGGGCGCGCCGGTGTGCAGCGACGGAAAGATGTCCTTCTGCGCGCCGGCGGAGGCGACGGTGCTCATCACGTTGTCGAGCCAGAGCCCGCTCGGGAAAGCCTGGTGGAACTCACCGGCCATGGCCCGGTAGGGACCGTAGCCCGGCACACACATGTAGAGCACGTGCCCGATGCAGAAGATCACCAGCATGCCCATGGCGAACTCGCCGAGCACGCGCTGGCGCCGCACCAGGAACAAGATGGGAATGACGTGGACCGCCAGCACGAAGAAGTAGCCGAAGTAGAAGAAGGAGAACCACTCCGTGGTCGTCGGCGTCACGATGCGGTCCATCAGAATTGCGGGCTCGAAGCCGAAATAGCGCAGGCTGAGCTGATGGAGATCGAGGTCGAGCGAGCGAGGATTGACCACCGGCAGGTAGTTCCGGAAGACGAAGTAACTCATCTGCACGGTGCCGTAGATGGCCAGGCGGTAGAGGATGGGAGCGGCCCAGAGGTCGCGCAGCAGCTTGCCGCGCACCAGCACGAGCACGATCAGGAGCGCGGCCAGGAGGCCCCCCACCTCGAGCTGGCACTGGGCCTTCAGGGGATGCTCCGGGGCCATGAGCCCGGCCACGTTGAGGATGATCAGGTAGACGAAGACCAGCCAGTCGTGCGCGCTGAACTCGGTCAGCCAGTTTTGGAACGGCGAACGCTTCGCCGTCACGCCAGGAGCGCCGTAGGCCTGGTTCAGAGGCGGCTCGGCGATCATGAGCCTTCCTTGCTGGCCTGCGCCTCGGCCGGCGGAGCCACCGCTTCGGTCTCGCTCTCGGCCAGCGTCTCGAGCGGCTCGCCCTCGGTTCCGTCGACGCGAACGCGCGGCTTCGCGGAGTAGGCGAGCTCTCCCGCGTCGGTGATGCGCCGCGCGACGTGATCGTCGAGGCTGAGCTCCGCGAGGAGCAGCTCGGCGCGCGCCTCGTCGACGCCCAGCGCCTTGCTCAGCGCGGAGGCCGTGAGCTCGCCCGGGCCGGCCTCGGCCAGATCTTTGACGGCGCTGAGCTCTGCGGCGCGCCACGCCTGATCGCGCTCCTTACCCAGCGCCACGCCGCGGCGGTACGCGCCGAAGCTGAGCAGCAGCGGCAGACTCGTCAGCGCGAGCGCCAGCGTGCCGAGCATCACACCCGGACTCGTGAACGCCACGGTCACGATGGCCGCCAGCAGCGCGAAGGCGCCGAATGCTCCCAGACCGACGCCGAGTGCCTTCCACAGGCCGGAACGCAACAACGCTTGCCGCGCCTGTCGCAGCGGTTCGCGCTCGTTGCCCGACAGCGCCACCCGGCCGCCTTCGAGCAGCAAGCGGGGACCGCCGCAGGCCTTGCAGCGCTGGCGTCCGTCCGGCAACTGCTCGACATCGGCGACGACGCGGCAATGCGGGCAGCGGAAGCCCTCACCGTGCACTGCGCCACAGTTCGAACAGCGGAGCGAGCCGGCTTCGAGCGGGGTCTTGCAGACCCTGCACAGGCCGCCTTCGTCAGGTTCGCCGGAGAGCACCCTCTCGACCATGAGACGGGCGCTGACTACCACAGCTCGGCAGGGGGCGCCTCCGGGCGCCTCAGGGACCGCCGGCGCTCCCGCGGATCCGCTGCAAGAGCTCGGAAAGCAGGCGGTAAGTCAGGCCCCAGACCTCGTGGCCGCCGACCTGCCAGGCTGGAAATGAGAAGGAGGCGCCGCCACGCTCGAGCCGGTAGAGGCTGTCGCGCTCACCGTGGGCGATGGGACCCAGGGGCACCCAGAAAGCTTCTTGTACCTCCCGGCTGAGCTCCAGACTCACTGGCTCCCGCAGCGCGAAGAAGAAAGGAGTGACCAGCAGGGTCATGCCGGTCATCGGGCTCTGCGCCCCGAGCCCACCGAGCAGCTCGGCGCTCTGCTCGAGGTCGATGCCGACCTCCTCTCTGGTCTCTCGGCGCGCCGTGGCGAGCAGGCTCGGGTCCGCCGTGTGTGCGTGGCCACCCGGCAGCGCCACGTGGCCCGACCATGGGTCGCCCGGAAAGACGGCGCGCCTGATCATGAGCACCTCGAGGTCTCCGCCGGCCTGCCTGAGCACCCCCGCCACGGCCGCCTGACGACCGCCCTCGCGCCGTCCATCCAGTCCGGGGAGCTCGAGCAGGCTCTTCAGCGTTTCGAGGCTCGGAGGCCACACCCCACGATTATGCCTGCGTCTGCCGCCGGGCACAGGCCCTTGCGCGTCAAGGGCCAAACAACGCAGGGTTTGGTGTAGCCTCCCGGCGCCATGATCGCCTTCCGCAAGCCAAGGGCCAGCCTTCTCGGACTGTTCGCCACGCTGCTCGTCAGCAGCGCGGCCTCGGCGTTTCCGGGTTTCATCGCAGGCAAGAAGGAGACTCCTCGGGTCCACTCCTCGCAGGTCGCGATCATGAAGCGCGATGCCACCACGGTGGTCAGCGTCATGCCGGACTACGAAGGTTCACTCGAGCCGTTCGCGGTCGTGCTCGCGGTTCCGGCGGACGCCGGGCAAGACCACGTGATCACGCTGAAGCGCGAGTTCATCGACCGCCTCGATTCGATCAGCGCCCCGCGCTTTCACGAGTACTGGGAGCAGGACCCTTGCGATCCCGGTCCGGTGGAGCAGGAGTGGGAGCGTAACCTCAAGGTGCAGGGCGGTGGCTTCCTCGGGGGTGGCGCCATCTCCGGCGGAGAGAAGAAGGTCGCCAAGGAGCTGTTCATCGACGTCACCGCCAAGCAGAAGGAAGGCGAGTACACGATCACGGTGCTCGGGGAAGGGGAGTCACCGGTCCCGTGGCTCAAGGGCAAGGGCTACACGCCGCCCGCCGGCGTCGAAGCCGCCATCGCGCCTTACCTCGCGGCAAAGATGCGCTTCGCCGTGGCCGAGGTCGACACCAAGCGCATCGAGCTCATCGGCGGCGATCGCGCGCAGCTCTCGCCCATCCGCTTCTACACCGAGCAGCCGTACGACACCCTGCCGGTCAAGATCGGCATGGTCAACGCTGCGCCGAACGAGAAGCAGGAGCTCCTCGTCTACACCATCGATCCGGAGCAGCAATACGAGGCGAAAAACTACGCCAACATGTTCCCGCCCACGAACATCGAGATCGATTTCGCGGCCAAGGAACGCATGGGTGAGTTCTACAACAACCTGCACGACATCATTCAGCAGAAGCACCCCAAGACGTTTCTGATCGAGTACGCCTGGAACAACGAAGGTTGTGGCAAGCCGTGCGCCACCGAGCCGCCGCTGATTTCCGAGCTACTCAGCCTGGGCGCCGACGTCTTCGAGAAGAGCGTGCCCGAGGAAGAGCGCAACCCCGAGCCGCCCGCGCTGACCAAGGAAGAGGAAGACGCCGAGAAGGCCATGCTCAAGGAGCTGAAGCCCAAGGAGCGCAAGGAGCGCAAGAAGGTGATCGACGAGGAGCGCAAGACAGTGGCGGCGAGGAAGGCGCTGATCGAACGCCACAAGTACACGCTGACTCGCATTCACTACCGCTACGACGCCTCGAACCTGCCTGAGGACCCGAAGTTTGGTCCGGGCACTCACGTCGAGGGTGGTGTGGCCTTGCCGAAGGGCCCGAAGAAGGAAGCCTCGACGGAGGTGAAGCCCGCGGCCAAGAGCCAGCTGCAGACGCGCTACAACAACTTCCACCCCTGGAAGCCGGTCATTCACTGCCAATCCCCCGAGCGCTCCCGCTGGGGCAAGTCGCCGCCCGATTACCGTGGCCTGCGCAAGACCTGGATCACCGACGACCTCGCGCGCAAGAGCCGCACCCAGATCAAGGCGGCCGAGGTCGTGATTACGCCGCTGCCGGATCTGGGGCTCAAGGG
>DATLIL010000113.1:0-2306 GCA_035539475.1 Polyangiaceae bacterium | reverse complement strand
AAAAAGCGGCGCCAGTGTCGATTTCGTGGGGGCTGATTCGTTGTCTTAGTGAAGGCGTTCAACGGAGCAAGACGATGGCCGGGTTCATCACAGAGCGACAGCTGGCGGAGGCCGAGGAGGCGTTCCCCGGAATCGCGCGCTTCTTCGAGTCGCTGCCGCTAAAGCCCCGGACATTCCTCGAGCTCGTGTCCCTGTTCGAGCACTGGTGCGGGCGGTGAGGCGAGGTCGTCTAAGGGGCCCGGCGTTTCCCTGCCGCGCGCTCCGCCCCATGTGCGCGGGGGGCGCCTCGTGCTAGGCAGGCGCCGTCATGAGCCGCATCTACAAGTCGCTCCCGCCCGCTGGCACCAAGCTCGGTATCGCGTTCTCCGGTGGTCTCGACACCCGCTGCGCGGTCGCCTGGATGTCGCGTCAGGGCATGAAGGTCTACTGCTACACCGCCGACCTGGCGCAGCCCGACGAGAAAGACGTCACGGTGATCCCGGCGATCGCCAAGCAGCATGGCGCCGTCGAGGCGCGGCTGGTCGACTGTCGCGAGGCCATGGCGCGCGAGGGCATCGTGGCCATTCAGTGCGGCGCGTTCCACCTGTCGACGGGCGGCAAGAAGTACTTCAACACCACGCCGCTCGGTCGCGCCGTGACGGCCACCGCCATCATCCGCGCCATGCGTGAGGACGGCGTCAACGTGTTCGGCGACGGCAGCACGCACAAGGGCAACGACATCCAGCGCTTCTACCGCTACGGCATCCTGACCAACCCCGAGCTCAAGATCTACAAGCCCTGGCTCGACCAGACCTTCGTGGACGCCTTCGGCGGCCGCAAGGAGATGAGCGAGTACCTGGTCAAGGTCGGCCTGCCCTACACCATGAGCACCGAGAAGGCGTACAGCACCGACGCCAACGTGCTCGGCGCCACGCACGAGGCCAAGGACCTCGAGCACCTGAACACGGGCATGCGCATCGTCGACCCGATCATGGGCGTGGCGCACTGGAAGAACGACGTGAAGGTCGACGCCGAGGAGGTCACCGTGACCTTCGAGCGCGGCGTGCCCGCGGCGATCAACGGCAAGCGCCTGGAGCGCATGATCGACGTCATCCTCGAGGCCAACCGCATCGGCGGCCGCCACGGCCTGGGCATGAGCGATCAGATCGAAAACCGCGTGATCGACGCCAAGAGCCGCGGCATCTACGAGGCGCCCGGCATGGCGCTGCTCAACATCGCCTACGAGCGCCTGCTCAGCGCCATCCACAACGAGAACACGCTCGAGCGCTACGCCAACCTCGGACGCCGCCTCGGCCGCGTGCTGTACGAGGGCAAGTGGTTCGATCCCGAGGCCATGCTGATCAAGGACGCGCTCACGCGCTGGATCGCGCCCGCGGTCACCGGCAGCGTCAAGCTCGAGCTCCGCCGCGGCGACGACTACACCATCCTCGACACGCAGGCGGAGTACATGGCCTACGCGCCCGACAAGCTGTCGATGGAAAAGGTCGAGGACGCCGCCTTCTCGCCCGCCGATCGCATCGGCGCGCTCGAGATGCAGAGCCTGAACGTCACGGACAACCGCGACCTGCTCATCCATCACCTCGACAGCCTGGCCCGCCTCGGCACGACCGCGAGCCCTCTGCCCGAGCTACTCGGCAAGAAGGACTGACGAGCGCTTGCGCTTCGTCGGACTGATCGGCGTCGTGGCGATGCTCGGCATCGCCTTCTTGCTCTGCCCGCGTGAGCGGCGCCGCTCGATCAACCCGCGGCCCGTGCTGGCCGGCGTCGGCATGCTCTTCTTGCTGGCGGCGCTGCTCCTGCTCACGCCGCTGAGCGCACTCTTCCAGCTCGCCAACACCGGCGTCGATCACCTGCTCGGCTTCAGCCGTGCCGGCGCGAGCTTCGTCTTCGGCAACCTGGTCACCGACCCGAAGTCGTTCGGCTTCATCTTCGCCTTCCAGGTGCTGCCGAGCATCATGTTCTTCTCGGCGGTGATGTCGGTGCTCTACCACCTGCGCGTGATGCCGTTCATCGTCGAGAAAGCCGGAAGGCTCCTCGCGCGCGTGCTCAACACCAGCGGCGCCGAGACGTTCTCCACGGTCGCTGACGTGTTCGTCGGTCAGGCCGAAGCGCCGCTCGTCATCCGCCCCTACCTGCCCCGCCTCACGCTCTCCGAGCTCAACGCTTGCCTCGTGGCAGGCTTCGCCACGACGGCGGGCGGCGTGCTCGTCGCCTACGTGGCCATGCTCTCCGGCAGCGTCCCCGGCATCGCCGGCCACCTGATCGCCTGCAGCGTGATGTCAGCGCCGGCATCGCTCGCCATCGCC
>DATLIL010000112.1:0-4328 GCA_035539475.1 Polyangiaceae bacterium | reverse complement strand
GGGCGCTGGACATTGCCGTTCACGGCCAGGCGCGCTGCCATCTCGGCATCACAGCCGGCGTCGAGGTACATGTGGCAGACGCCCTTGTAGTGCTTGATCACCGGGACGCGGGCGTTTTCCGCCACGAAACGGATGAGGCCCTCCCCACCACGCGGGATGGCCAGGTCGATCAGGTCCGAGAGCGAGAGCATCTCGCGGATCCCCTCGCGGTCGCCGGCCGGCACGATCTGCACGGCGTCAGCCGGCACGGCGGTGGACTCGAGCGCGGAATGCAGCACCGCTCCGAGCACCTGGTTGGTCTGCTGCGCTTCTTTGCCGCCACGGAGCAGCACGGCGTTGCCGGACTTCAGGCACAGCGCCGCGGCGTCGACCGTGACGTTCGGGCGCGCCTCGTAGACCATGGCGATCACGCCGAGCGGGACCCGCTCGCGCCCCGCCAGCACGCCGCTTTGCAGGCGTTGCATGCCGCTGCGGCTGCCGACCGGATCGGGCAGGCTGACGATGTACTCCACACCCTGCGCGGTGCTCTCGAGGACCTTCTCGTCCATCCGCAGGCGATCGAGCATGGGCGCCGGTACGCCGGCGGCTCGAGCGGCCTCGAGATCGCCCTTGTTGGCCGCAAAGATCCGCTCCTTGTTGGCCCGGAGGGCCGCGGCTACCGCGCCGAGCGCGGCGTCTTTCGCCTTTCGATCCAGGGTCGCAAGCTTGCGCGAAGCGTTCTTCGCTCGGACTGCCAGCTCTCTTACGTTGCTCAAACTACCTATCGCTCCTGGCTCGATCGTGAGTCCAATCTTAGCTCAGTTTCGGCCCTGCGGTACCCAGCTACAGCGGTTGCTGAGCGGGCCCCGCATCGGATGCCGGCGCCTCACCGGCGTCAACGCTACCGGCGTCCGGCTCCTCTGCGGGTGGGGGCTCGGGTTTTGTGCCGGAGGGCTCGGCGCTTGCCGCCGGCGGCCAGGGGGTCACCGCGGGAGACTCGTATTCGGGCGCTGGTGTTCCAGGCGGAATGCGCTTCGGGCCGCAAGCGAGCGCGAGCGCAACACAACCGAACACGGTAAGGATTCGCAACTTCATAGCGGGAGATCCTGAGCGGCGGGTGGCGGCAGCAGAGCAGCGTCCGGAACGCCGCCATCGAGCTCTTCGGGCTCGCTGGGCTCTTCTTCTTCGTCGCCGGGAACGGCCCACGTGCGGCGGGGCCTCGTCGGCGGCGCGGGAGCGGCGTCGGTGCCAGCGGCAAGCGCGCCCACCGCTCCCGGGGCAGCCGAGGCGATCGTGAGCTTGTCCTCGGGTGGGGGTGGCTCGCCACCCGGCCGTGCGCAGGCGGCGAGGAGCAGAACGGCGACGACGGCCCACGGCGCCTTGTTCACGAGGCCCAGCGCTCCTCGTCGACGGCGCGCAGCGTCTCTTCCAGGCTGTAGCGCGGAGCATAGCCGAGCCTCTCTCTCGCGCGCGTGTCGTCGACCATGCAAACGTAGCGGATGAAGTCGAGCTCCGGCGCCGGAAAGGACGTGACTCGCAGCTTGAACAACCGTTCGATCATGACTCGCGCCACGGCGTGCGGGAGCGCGACCGTGTTGCGCCCAAGGATCTCGATCGCGCGTGAGAGCGCGACCGGCGGTGGCCCTGCCACGTTGTAGATGCCGCGCATGCCCGGGCGCAGCGACAGGAGCAGCGCGCGCACCACGTCGTCTTGGTGCACCACCTGCATCATCGGATCGAAGCCGAGCAAGCGCGGCACGAGGCCCAGGCGGAGGTAGTTGCTGGGCGCATTGCGCACCGTACCGAGAATATGGCTCGGTCTGAGGATCACGGTCTCGGTGCTGGGATTGCGCCAGAAAAACGACTGACAAACGATGTCGAGCTCGACCAGCGCGCGGATCTCGCTGAACGGCCCTGCCCCGAGCAGCGGGGCCTCCTCGCTCAAGAACTGCGGGTTGTCGGCGCGCGGACCGTAGACATTGGCGCTCGAAAGCAGGACGAGCTTCGGGATCTGGAACGTCTCGACGTACTCGAGCAGCTTCTGGAACACCTTCAGGTTCCAGGCGTGGCTGTCGGAGGATTTGATCCTCGGGTCGTGCATCACGCCGAGGTGCACTAGCGCTCCCACGCCGTGGCGGAACACTTCACGAGCGCGCTTGCTGCGCACGTCGAGCTCATAGTGCTCGACGTCCGCGGGTCTGTCGCCGAACGGCCGCTGGTCCATGCCGACGACCGGACGCTCGCGGTGGAGGAAGCGGAGCAGACGACGGCCCAGACGACCGCAGACCCCGGTCACGATCACCGCGCTGTCCTGCGCCGTCCGCTCGACGAACAGGCTGCTGGCGGTCAATAGAACACGCTCCTGCGCTGGTTCAGGCCGCGCCGCAGCATGTGCGAGATGCTCTGCTTGACCAGGTAGACCTTCTCCGCGACCAGGGCGTCGTCGTCATCCGGATCGCCCTCGAAGTACATCGGCTCGCCGAAGAAGAGGCGATACTTGGTGGGCAGCGGCATCTGGCCCCCGGGGATCAACATCTGCGGCAGCAGCGGGAAAACGGGCAGATTCAGCGCCTTGGCCGCCCAGTTCAGGTTGCCGAGGCTGATGTACTGCTCCTCGGCACCGATCACCGCGACGGGAACGATGGGCGTCTTGGTCTCGATCGCCAGACGCATGAAGCCGTGACCGAACTCCTCGAGCTCGTATCGCTTGGCGAACGGCTTGGCCACGCCGCGGATCCCTTCGGGGAAGGCCAAGAGGAGCTCGTCCATCGCCAGCAATCGCCGGGCGTTTTCCGGCACGCCCACGACCTGGCCGACGCGGTTGAAGAACATGGAGACGAACGGCAGCGTCGCCGTCCATTTTTCGACCATGGCCCGGGTCACGCGCGGCGGGTTGGCGTCGAAGAACAAGGCGCAGCCGATGATCGCCGCGTCGATCGGGATCTGCCCCGAATGGTTGGCGATCAGCATGACTCGCCCGGCCGGCACGTGGTCCACGTCGTAGACCTCGGTGCGGAAATACATGCGATGAAAGAAGGCGCTGACCATGGCCGCGTGCCGCGCCGTCTCCGGGTCGAAGCCGAACGGATCGCCCCCCAGGGCCGTGTAGCGCTCGCGCAGCACGCGGACGCGCGCCTCGAAGTCGGACCCCAGGAGTCGCTCGCTGAGCTCGTCCGCCGCGCGGCGAGCCGTGCTCGCCAGCCGGCGCAAGAGCGGCAGGCCACGTTCAGCAACGTCGCCGAGCCGTGCGAGAGCGGTGCGGGGTTCCATTTTCGGTCTCCGCTCCATTTAGCGGGCTTGCAGCGGGGCGGCTAGGGTGGAAACCTGAACCCGAGCGATGATCGTGCCCCCCGCCCTGACGCCCGGAGCGCGGATTCGCGTGATTGCGCCGTCGAGCGCCTTCGATCGCACGCTGGCGCTGCGCGGGATCGGCTGGCTAGCTGAACGCTATCGCGTGGAGTTTTCGTGGCAGAGCTTTGCGCGAGACGGTTTCTTGGCGGGCTCCGACGAGCGGCGGCTCGAGGAACTCGACGACGCGCTGCGCCGGGAGGACCTTTGCGCAATCGTCGCCGCCCGTGGCGGCTACGGCTTGACACGCATCGCTCACCTCGCCGACTGGGCAACCCTGCGCGCGCGCCCGAAGTGGCTCATCGGCTTCTCCGACATCACGGCGCTCCACGTCGAGGCCCAGGCCCAGGGCGTGGCCAGCGCGCACGCCGACAACGTGGCGGGGCTCGGCCGTGGTGACGCTCGGGCGCGGGAGCTCTGGCTGCGCACGCTCGAGGCGCCCGGCGAGCCGCGCTCGTTCTCGGGGCTGTCGCCGTGGCGCCAGGGGTCGGCACGCGGCCCGCTCTGCGGCGGCAACTTGAGCCTGCTCTTCGCCTGCCAGGCCGCCGGCCGCCTGCGCCTGCCGGAGGGCGCAGTGCTCGCCATCGAGGACGTCAGCGAGGCCGCCTATCGTGTGGATCGCATGCTGAGCGCTTTGCTTGCGGGCGGAGCCTTCGATCGCGCGAGCGCGGTGCTGGTCGGTGATTTCAGTGATTGTGGACCGTCGCGCGGCGTGAGCATCGACGAGGTGCTGCGCGAGCGTCTGGGCCAGCTGCGTGTGCCGGTGCTCGCCGGCCTGCCCTTCGGTCACGGCCAGCACAACGAACCACTGCTGTTCGGCTTGCCCGCGAGCGTGGACGCCGATCGCGGAGAGCTCACGCTCGGGGCGTGAGCCTCAGGTCTCGTCGAGGTCGACGTCGATCTCGTCGCCGTCCGTGACGCCGATCGGCTTCCTGACCTCGGTCACGTCGGAGTGGGAGTTGCCGTTGTTGGTTGCTCGAGCGCCTGCCCTCACCGGTGGC
>DATLIL010000111.1:0-6063 GCA_035539475.1 Polyangiaceae bacterium | reverse complement strand
CGTCGAGAGCAGATGCGTCGGTGAAGCCGAACGGAACGCCGCTGCGGCTGCCGAGCTCGTAGTCACGGCGATTGGAAAGCGGTGGGCTCGGCCGTTCGCCGGCGTCCAGCAACCAATCGACGAAGGCCGCGACGTCGACGTCGATGCTGGCGGAGGGGCGGCGCTGGAAGAAGCGCAGCCTGTCGCCGAGCAGGGCGGCGCCCTCGACGTTCAGATCGTCGGGGCCGAGCTCGAGCGTGTCGCGCAGGCGCTGGCAGAAGGTCATCGCGCCGATGAACTCGGCCTGGCCGCTGCCCGGATCGATCACGGCGACCACTTCACGCAGCGGCAGCGAGCCGGAGCCGAACGCGAGCAAACGCGGGCCGCGGGCCGTCGGCACGGTGACGAGCGCCTCGAGATCCGGCTTGTGCAGGCGGTTACCGAGCGCGTCCTCGAAGCGGCGGCGACCACCCGCGCCGCGCGGCAGTGGTAGGCAGCGCAGGCCCCGCTGCGCGGAGAACAGCGCGAGAAAGCTCGTATCGTCCTGCACGATGCAGAGCTCGTCGCCGAACCAGCACAGGCCCGACGCGGCGCGGACGAAGGCCGGGCGATCGTCCGCTTGCGACGCGCCATCCGGGTAATGGAGCGGCGTGCGGCTCAGGAGACGAGCCTTCACGCCAGCGCTCCTCGGACGGCGCGCTGCAGGCGCTCGCCGAGCTTGGTGCGGCGGTCTTCACGCCTGATTTCGGCCAGGGCCACGCGCAGCGCGCGCGGATCGGCCACCAGCACGCACAACTTTCGCGCGCGAGTGACCGCCGTGTAGACCAGGTTACGCGAGAGCATGACGAAATGCGTCGTCAGGAGCGGGATGACGACGGCCGGGTACTCGCTGCCCTGGCTCTTGTGCACGCTGGTGGCGTAGGCCAGCGTCAGCGCGTCGAGATCGCTCTCCTCGTACTTGACGTCGCGCTGGTCGAAACGCACGAGGAGCTCGCGCTCTTCCGCGTCGATCTCGCGCACCTCGCCCAGATCACCGTTGTAGACCTCGCGGTCGTAGTCGTTCTTCAGCTGCATCACCTTGTCGCCAACGCGGTAGGTGGTGCCGCGGTGCTCCAGGCTCGGACCGCTCGGGTTGAGCGCAGCCTGCAGCATCTGGTTCAGCGCTATCGTGCCCGCGGGCCCGCGGTGCATCGGTGTCAGCACCTGCACCTCGCGCCTGGCGTCGAAGGAAAAACGCCGGGGAATACGGCTGGTCACGAGCTCGCGGATGGTCTCCGCGGCTTCTTCCGGCGATTTGCGGGCGATCACGAAGAAGTCGGCGCCCGGATCGTCGGGCTCGGCGCTCTGCGGCAGCTCGCCCTGCAAGATGCGGTGGGCGTTGACCACGATGCGGCTCTCCTCGGCCTGACGGAAGATCTCATTCAGCCGCACCGTGGGCACCACGCGGCTGTCGATGACGTCGCGCAAGAAGGCGCCGGGGCCGACCGAAGGCAGCTGGTCGGCGTCGCCGACGATGACGAGGCGGCAGCTCCGCGGCAGGGCGTCGAGCAACGACGCGGCCAGCGGCACGTCGATCATCGACGACTCGTCGACGATCACCGCGTCGGCGTCGAGCGGCGAGGTCTCGTCGCGCTGAAAGCGTCCCAGGCGCGGCTCGAACTCGAGCAGGCGATGCAGCGTGCTGGCCTCGCGTTCGGTGGCCTCGGCCATGCGCTTGGCGGCGCGACCGGTGGGCGCTGCCAGCCGCACGCGCAGCTTGTGCCGATGAAAGACCTCCAGGATGGCGCGCACGATCGTGGTCTTGCCGACGCCGGGACCACCCGTGATGACGACCACGCGGTGCTGCGCCGCCGTCTCGATCGCACTCCTCTGCGAGGGCGAGAGCTCGAGCTTGCCGCGGGCCTCGAATTCCGTGAGCGTTCGCCCGGTTTCCAGGGCGTGCGCCGGCTCCGCTTCCAGCATCGCGAGCCGCTCCGCAACCTTCTTTTCGGCCTTGTACATCCAGGCCGGGTAAACGGCGCCGTCCTCGACGACCACGCGCTCGGCGGCCCAGAGCGCGTCGATCGCTGCCTCGACGTGGCCCGAGTCGATCTCGAGCATGGCGGCGGCGCGCATCGCGAGCTCCTCGCGCAGCGCGAAGGCGTGACCCTGCTCCACCACCGCGCCGAGCTCGTGCCAGGCGCCCGCCTGCGCGCGCTCGGGGTGGTCGCCGGCGATGCCGAGCGAGCGCGCGATGCGATCGGCTGTCTTGAAGCCGATGCCGCGCACGTCCATGGCGAGCCGGTACGGCGCGCGCTGCACGATGGCCGCGGCCTTGGCGCCGTAGTGCTGGTGGATGCGGACGGCGAGCTGCGGCGAAGCGCCGTGCGTCTGCAGCAGCATCATCACCGAGCTCACGCCGCGCTGCGCCGCCCAGCCGCTCTTGATCTGCTCGACGCGGCGGGCGCCGAGCCCCTGTACCTCGCTCAGGCGCTCCGGCTGGTGATCGAGCACGCGCACGCTGTCGAGACCGAAGGTGTCGACGATGCGGCGCGCGTAGACCGGCCCCACCCCGGGAACGATGCCCGAACCAAGGTAGCGAGCCAGCCCCTCGATCGTGTTCGGCTCGACGGGCAGGAGCACCTCGGCCTTGAACTGCTCGCCGTGCCTGGAGTCGACCACGAAGTCCCCGGTCGCGCGCACGCGCGTCCCGGGGCCCACGGGCTGGTAGACACCGACCACGACGATAGGGCCCCGGCGCTTGCCGGCGCCCTCGACCTTGCCCACGCGCAGCACGCGGAAGCCCGATTGCTCGTTCTCGTAGGTGACGCGCTCGACTTCGCCGGTGAGCGTGATTGGCACGCGCTGCTCCGCTCACCCGCTTGTCTGACGGGCAGGCCGGGCTGTCAACGGGCCTTGCGATATAGGTTCAGCGACGCTAAATCGGCAATTGGCCAATGAAATCCGGGCATCGCTTGCATGAACGCTGCGCCTGTTCGAGCGCCGGCGGCCCCTTCGTCCTGACGGGGACGACGCGCAAGTACGAGCGCTCGCGGCCGTTCACCATCACCCACCTGTTCCTGGACCTGGCCCTCGACTTCGAGAAGCGCAGCGTCCACGGCACGGCCACGCTCGACTTCGAGCGGCGCTCCCGCGAGGACGCCCGGCTGGAGCTCGACGCCCGCGCCTTCGACGTGCAGGCGGTGGAGCTTCAGGACTCCAAGGGCCGCTTCGGTGCGGTCGCCTTCGACTACGACGGCGAGGTGCTGACCGTCTCCGGTCTCGGCGAGCGCGGCAAGCTCCGCGTGCGCTACTCGGCAACGCCCCGGCGCGGGCTCTACTTCCTCAGGCCCGACGACAAGGTCAAGGACCGACCGCGTCAGGTCTGGTCACAGTGTCAGGACGAGGACGCGCGTCACTGGTTTCCGTGCCTCGACAAGCCGCACGTGAAGATGACCACGGAGCTCCGCGTGGCGGTGCCCCACGGCTACAGCGCGCTCTCGAACGGCGAGCTCAAGAGCCAGGAGAAGCCGAAGGCCAAGGGCGCGCCCTGGGTCTACCACTTCGCGCTCGAGAAGCCGCACCCGAGCTACCTCGTCACGCTGGTGGCGGGCGAGTTCGACGTGGTCGAGGATCGACCGGCCAAGGTCGGCGATCAGACCATACCGGTCACGTACTACCTGCCGCGCGGGCGCAAGCAGGACGCGAAGCGCAGCCTGGGCGAGACGCCCAACATGATCGAGCTGTTTTCGCGCCTGCTCGGCGTCGATTACCCGTGGGAGCGCTACTCCCAGGTCGTGGTCAGCGACTTCATCTTCGGCGGCATGGAGAACACCACCGCCACCACGCTCTACGAGCACGCCCTGGTCGACGAGCGGGGCGCGCCCGACATCAGCGCCAACGACCTGGTCGCCCACGAGCTCGCCCACCAGTGGTTCGGCGATTTCGTCACCTGTCGCGACTGGTCTCACGCCTGGTTGAACGAGGGCTTCGCCACCTACTTCGAGCACGTCGAGCGCGAGCACCGCCTGGGTCGCGACGAATACGACTACGGCATCGCCGCCGATCTCGAGTCGTACCTGGGCGAGGTGCGCGGGCGCTACCAGCGGCCGATCGTCTGTCGTGACTACAGCGAGCCCATCGATCTCTTCGACCGCCACCTGTACGAGAAGGGCAGCCTGGTGCTGCACATGCTGCGCCGCGAGCTCGGCGACGCGCTGTTCTTCGAGGGCGTCCGCCGCTACCTCGAGCGCCACGCGCACGGCATCGTCGAGACCACGGACCTGATGCGCGCCTTCGAAGAAGTGTCCGGGCGCTCGCTCGAGCGCTTCTTCGACGACTGGGTGTACCGCCCCGGCCACCCCGACATCAAGGTGAAGATCAGCTGGGAAGATGGCCTGCTCAGCGTGAACCTCAAGCAGAAGCAGAAGGGCGACAACGTGCCCTCCGCCTTCTCGCTGCCGCTCGAGATCGAGGTCGTCGACAAGCAGGGCAAGCGAACCCGCCACCAGAAGATCGTGAGCGAGGAGCAGGGCGCGCTGTCGCTCGAGCTCGACGCGCGGCCGAAATTCGTGGTTTTCGACCCGGATTTTCGCGTGATCGGCAACGTCACGATCGAGGCCCCCGGCGACATGCTGCGCGCCCAGCTGCGCGAGGGGTCCACCGCCTATGCTCGCTTCAGCGCGGCCGACGCCCTGGCCCGGCGTGACGAGCCGCCGACCATCCGCAGCCTGGGTGAGTCCGCGCGCGACGAGAAAGAGGCCTGGATGGTGCGGGCCGAAGCCGCGCGCGCGCTCGGCAAGATCCGCGCTGAAGAAGCCTTCGCCGAGCTCGCCGAGCTCGCTCGCACCGAGCACCCCAAGGTGCGGCGCGCCGTGATGTCCGCGCTCGGTGCCTTCAAGAAGCCCGAGGCCGCGACGGTGCTGGCGGCGATCGCGCGCAAGGATCCGAGCTACCTGGTCGAGGCCGAAGCCGCTCGTGCGCTCGGCCGCACCAAGCAGCCCGCCGCGCTGCGGCCGCTGCTCGCCATGGTCGATCGCGCGAGCTGGGGCGACGTGACGCGCGCCGGCGCGCTCGACGGCATGGCAGCCCTGCGCGACGAGCAGGCGCTCGACACCGTGATCCAGCGCACCGCCTACGGCTACCCCACGCGCGGCCGCCGCGCTGCGATCGCCGCGCTGGCGGCGCTGTCGGATTCGCGCCGCGTGCGCGAGCACCTCGAGAATCTGCTCGAGGATCGCGATCCGCACCTCAAGATCGAGGTGGTGGCCGCGCTCGAGCGCCTGGGCGACACGCGGGCCCGCGGCGCGCTACGGCGGCTGCAGGACGGCGAGCTCGACGGCCGCGTACTGCGCCGTGTGCGCGAGGCCATCCGCGAGCTCGGTGACTCGGGCAGCACCGAGCGCAAGCGCCTGCACGACGAGGTCGAGAGCCTGCGCGAGGATCTGGCCGAGCTGAAGACACGGCTCAGCAAGATCGAGTCGCTGCGCAAGAAAGAGAACGGCGCCGCCAAGCCGGCCAAGGGCAGCAAGAAGCGCCCTGCCAAGCGAGGCCGCCGGTGAGCGATCCCGTGCGCCTCGAGCGGCGCGGCGGCATGGCCGTCGTGACCATCGAGCGCCCGGATCGGATGAACGCACTGTCGCGCGCCACCGTGGAGGCGCTCGGTCGGATTGGACGCGAGCTCACCGCCGACGAGACGGTGCGCGCCTGCGTCCTTACTGGCGCGGGCGACAAGGCCTTCTGCGCCGGCGCCGATCTGAAGGAACGCGCCGGCATGAGCGACGCCCAGGTGCGGGAACAGCTCGAGCTCTACCGCAGCGAGCTCGGCTGGCTCGGCAGCGCGCCGTTCGTCACCGTCGCCGCGATCAACGGCGTCGCGCTCGGCGGCGGGCTCGAGCTCGCGCTGACGTGCGACCTGCGCGTCGCGGCCGAGAGCGCGCTGCTCGGCCTACCCGAGACCGGGCTCGGCATCATCCCCGCCGCGGGTGGAACGCAGCGGCTGCCACGGCTGGTCGGCACCTCCAAGGCGCTCGAGCTGATCCTGCGTCAGGCTCGGTTGACGGCCGCCGAAGCGCTCGCCATTGGGCTCGTCAATCGCGTCTCTCC
>DATLIL010000110.1:0-6356 GCA_035539475.1 Polyangiaceae bacterium | reverse complement strand
CGCGCAGGAGGTCGGCCTGCGCTGCCGCCGACAGCTCGCCGATCTCGTCGAGGAACAGGGTTCCGCCGTCCGCGCGCTCGAAGGCTCCGAGCGCACGCGCGCTGGCGCCGGTGAAGGCGCCCTTTTCGTGGCCGAACAGCGTGCTCTCGATCAGCGACTCGGGGATTGCTGCGCAGTTGACGATCACGAGCTCGCGTCGCTTGCGCGGCGAGCTCTCGTGGATCAGCCGAGCGATGACCTCTTTGCCGCTGCCAGTTTCGCCATGGATCAGGAGCGGGAGGTCGAAGCCCGCCACCTTCTTCGCCATCTCGGTCATGGCTTGCATCGGCACGCTCTTGATCACCATGCGCGATGGCGCGGCGTCCGCGGCGAGCTGAAGGGCGATGCGTACGCGTTCGGTTGACGACGTCAGCCGGCTCGCCTGCACGGCGCGCGCGAGGAGCTCGTGCTCGGAGCAGGGACCGGATGCGGTCGCGACGCCGGCGCGGGCCGAGAGCGACGCGTCCATCCGAGCCAGCACCTCGGAGGCCAGCTCCTGCGCCTCGTTCTGACCCAGATCGGGCGCCAGCACCAGGAGCGAGTTCGAGCTGTAGATGGCGATCTGGTCGGCCGCCGGTACCGCCTCGGCAACGTCGGGAAGCCAGCGGCTCACGTGGCTATCGCCGCCATGCGCCGAGAACAAGAGCAGGGCCACCGAGCCGCCGCTGTCTTCGACCTTGCCGAGCTCGATGTTCAGCTTCTCGGTGAGCTCGTCGTAGGTGCAGAACTTGAACTCGGTGTTCTGCGTCTGCGGCTCGAACACGAGCACCCGCGCGTCGCCGATCTCGACCTGATCGCCGGGCCCGAGCCGGGTGTGTTTGACGCTCTGCCCGCGGACCCGCGTGCCGTTGCGCGAGTTCAGATCCTCGACGAACAGGCCGTGGCGGTCGTGCGTGAAGCGTGCGTGCTGGCGCGAGACGACGCTGTTGTCGATGATGAAGGTCGAGGGCAGCTTGCGCCCGAACACCACGCTGGTCCCGCGCCGCACCCGCACCACCGACACGTCGCCGCCCGAGTACACCAGCAGCGTCTTGTGCGAGGGATCCGCGGGCGGATCACTCCGATGCCGCACCGCGGTTTCGGTCGTGAAGCTGTCCGGCGGTCTGGAAGAATCGGGTGAGTCGGGAAACTGCACCAAGGGAGAACCGCAAGATGTCGGCTTTTCCGCGGGATGGCAAGACGGCCACGCCCAGAAGCAAAAAGGCGCCCCGGATTCGATCCGGAGCGCCTTTCAGCTCATGTTGCGTCCCGCTTATCGGGGCGGCTCGATGCAGTCGTAGATGACGTTGACCTCTTGGGCGCCCGTCTGCTTGATGTCCTCGCAGGTGGTGCCGACCAGGACGACGGTGGGAGGCTCGGTCATCGGATCGGAGAAGGTCCAGCCTTCCATGCCGTCGGCGTCGTACTCGATCTCATCGTCACCGATGTAGACCCTGAGGCCATCGATGTCTGGCGGCTGCTCTTCGAGCTGGAACTCGCAGCTCCGGATCACGCCCATGGTGATGGAGGAGAGCACTTCTTCCAGGCCCGCAGCGTTCCCCGCTTCGACGACGAAGTAGCTCGGCGGTCCGTCCGGGTTGGTAACGCCGCCGGCGTCGGCCAGCGATTCGAGGAGTGTGGCGTAGTCCTCGGTGCCGGGAATGCCGACGACAATCGTCTTCACGTTGTCTTCAGCCAGCCCCTGGACTGCTGCCAGCGTGGCCGCATCATCGAGGCACTGAGTGGGGTCACCGTCGCAGCAGTTGATCGATTGATCCTCGCAGACACCCAGCTGCTCGATGTTGAGCGTGCACTGCGCCGCCTCGCAGGTGAGATCCTCGTTGCAGTTCGGACCGCCGTCGGTGGCCAGGAGGACATAGTTGTCGCCCTCGAGATCAGCGCCGGCTCCCGTCGTGAAGTACGTTCGCGCGGTCGCCAGCGCCTGTGCCGTCGGGGTGCCGCCGGCTGGCTCGGCAGCGTTGAGTGCCGCCGTGATGTCGGCTTCGGCGTCCGCCGCGGCCTCGACCGCGACATCTATCTCCGCCGATACACCGCAAGCGTCCCCAGCTGGATAGAGATAGAGGCCATAGGAGATATTCTCCTGGCTGCCGCTCAACGCTGCCTCGACGGCGGGGATCAGAGCATCCCAGCGCGTGGCACCAGCCTCGATCTCGTTCTGCGTCATGCTGAGCGACTGGTCGATCACCCAGAGTACGTTGACGGGCGTCGGCTGCGAAGCGAACGGCGTGCGTCCACAGTCGTTGCCGCCAACGTTGTTGGTGTCGTCACCACCACCTCCGTTGTCGCCGCCCTGGCCGATATCGATGTTGCCAGTGGCACCGTTGCCGCCCTTGCCAGAGCCGCTCGTGCCGCCGCTGCCACCGGTCAAACCGGATTCGTCATCGTCGCCGCTGTCGTCCCCGCACGCCGCCATGAGCGATGTCGCGGTGAATAGTGCAGTCAAGGAGACCAGGAGGCGCGCCCGTCGCGAGCGAGCCCCCTTGAAGGTTGTCCGAAGCATGTTGGTCACTGGGGAGGATACTTGCAGATGCCGTCCGTGCACGGAACCTCATTGCAGCAGTCACCCGAGCCTGCACATTGCTGCCCATATTCCGAGCACACGGTAGAGGGGCCGCCGCCTGCGCCGCCTTCACCAGGAGGAGGGGGCTCGCAAGTGCCCGTCAGGCTTCCGGCCGGGCGATAGCATGTTCCACCCGGGCAACAATCGGCATTGATCGTGCAGCTTCCGTCCACCGGGACGCACTCATCGACGCCGCAGCGGAGGATGCCCTCGCTGTCGGGGACACAGGGCGCGTCGTTGCAGCAGTCGTCGGAGGAAGCGCAGGTCTCGCCCTCCATACGGCAGTCGTCGCCGAGGCCATCGCAGCGCGGCACGCCCAGCGGGTCGAGCTTGCAGGTGCCGTTGGCGCCGAGGCCGCTGCAGCAGTTGGCGCGCGCCGAAGAAACGCTGCACTCGTAGTCCTTGAAGTGACAGACGTTACCCTGCGGGCTGCAGGCGCCGTCCGGGTTCTCCTCGCCGTTGACCGGGTTGCGGCAGACGCCGATCAGGTGGCCCGGCTCGATCTGGCACTTGCCGTTACCCCAGCCAGGCAGCCGATCCGCTTCTTCTTCGGGTATCAGGCCGCCGCAGCAGTCCGCGTCGGTACGGCAGAGATCGCCCGTGGTGTGGCAGCCGCTCACCGGCTGACAGATGTTGACGCCCGTGGGTCCGTACGGGGCGCACAGGCGACTGCAGCAGCCGCCGCAATCGCTGCAGACGACGCCGTCGACGCCGGTGCAGAAGGTGGAGCCGGATGCGGCGTTGCCGCAGGTGCCGACCAGCACGTCGGCGCCCTTGTTGCACTCACCGGCGCAGCAGTCTTCGTTGCGGATGCAGGCGTCGCCGGGCTGGATGCAGTAGGAGGCGCCCAGCGTGCAGGTGCCATCGGGACCGCACAACTGCGAGCAACAATCGCCGTTTCCGTCGCAGGCGTTGCCCGCGGTGGCGCAGTCCGGGTTCAGCGCCTGGCAGACGTCGTCGACGCACTGACCGCTACAGCACTCGGCGTTGCCGCCGCAGGCCTCACCGTCCGAGACGCAGGCGTCCGCGGAGCACTCGCCGCCTTCGCAGCGCAGGGTACAGCAATCCGTCGAGCCCTCGCAGGCCTCTCCGGCGGCGTGACACGAGCCGACCGCCGACGCGCACGTCAGCGACGCCATGTCGCAGCTCTTGGAACAGCAGTCGTCGTCGCTCTCGCAGAACTCCTGGAAGCGGAGGCAGCCTTCGTCGGGCGGCCCGCTGCCGGCTTCACCACCCGCGCCACCCGCGCTCGTGGTTCCGCCCGTCGAGGTCATGCCTGCTTCACCAGAACCGTTGCCAGCAGTCGTACCGGTGTCGCCTGCCGTGGCGCCGGTGTCGCCGCCGGCGTTCCCCGCGCCGCCGCTGCCCGACGTGCCTCCTGCGGGAGGCGGGTTGTCCTCGCTGTCCGAGCTACACGCGACGGAAACAGCGGTGCCGAGCAACATGACGGCCGTGAAGTGCTTGACCCATTTCATACGAAGGAGCCTCCGAAGTAGACGGACGTTAGTTCCATGCCGATCAAAGGTAGTGGAGCCTGAACCTCCAAATTACCAAACCCCTTCCGTCCCGGGCAGGTTCGTTGCATTCTGAAGGATTTCGCCGACAAGCAGCGCCGAAATTACGTGGTCGGCGGAAACCAGCTCGTCAGCCGACCAGTTTGCGCGCTGCGGCCACGAAGGAGTCCACGTCGTCTTGGGTGGTGTCGAAACTCGCCATCAGCCGCGCGAGCTTTCGTCCTTCGAGCTCCGGCTCCTCCCAGTCATAGAAATACGCCTGCTCGAGCAGGGGTTCGATGCAGGGGGTGGGCAAGGCCGCAAACACCGCGTTCGATTCCACTGCCTGCACGATCTTGATCGCTTCGAGCTCCGATAGACCTGCGGCAAGACGCCTGGCCATGGCGTTTGCGTGCGCAGCGCTGCGCCGCCAGAGCTCGTCGGTGAACAACGCGTCGAATTGCGCCGCGGTGAAGCGCATCTTGGAGATGAGCTGCGTACTCTGCTTGCGCGTCATCTTGAAGTTGGGCGCTGGCGTGCCGTTCAGGAACACGACCGCTTCGCCACCGAGCAGGCCATTCTTGGTGCCGCCCAGGCTGAGCACGTCGACGCCGGCATCGGTGGTCAGCGCGCGCAGCGCCACATCCAAGCTGGCAGCAGCGTTGTACAGGCGTGCGCCGTCCATGTGCAGCACGAAGCCGTGCGCGTGACAGAAGTCGGCGAGCTTTCTGATCTCTTCGGGGCGGTAGACGGTGCCGAGCTCGGTCGATTGTGTGATCGAGACCACGTGCGGCTGAGAGTGATGCTCACTGCCCAGATCCGCCAGGAAGGGCTCCAGCACCTCGATGCGAACCTTGCCGTCAGGCGCTGCAACGGGCATCAGCTTGCAACCGGTGAAGCGCTCGGGGGCGCCGCACTCGTCACGGTAGATGTGTGAGGAGGCCGCGCACAGCACCGCGTGGTACGGCTGTGTCACCGTCTTGAGCCCGAGCACGTTCGCGCCCGTACCGCCGTAGACGAAGAAGATCTCGGCGTCGGCGCCGAAGGCCTGGCGTAGCTTGCTCACGGCGCGTTCCGTGAAAGGGTCGTCCCCGTACGCGCGCACGTGGCCGACGTTCGCCGCCGCGATCGCCGCCAGCACTTCGGCGTGCACACCCGAGTTGTTGTCGCTCGCGAAGTCTCGTTTCACGGTCGCGATCAGTACCACACGCGACGTGACGAGCGCCGTCGCATCGCGACCAGGACGACGCCCAGGCCAGCGAGCAGCGCTCCACCGTGCAACGGGCGATTACTGCCTGGCACACGACAGCCACAGCCGCTTTCGTCGCTGCTTGTCGCATTTGCGGTGACGCCGCTGCCGCCACTGCCGCCACCGCCACCGGCTGCGGTGCTACCCGCCTGAGCCGCCGTGCCGCCGTCTGTCGCACCGCTGCCTGCGACCGCGCTGCCGCCAGTGCCCGCTGCCGAGGGTGTTCCACCTTCGCCACCGATCGAGCCATCGCCGGCCGTTCCCTCGATCACGTTGTCGTCACCGGCGGACCCACCAGCTCCGGGATCTTCCGCGCCTCCGCTGCCGCCGGCCCCGAGTGGGCTGCACTCGCCGCCGCTGCACTCACCGCCGCTGCAGGGCGTTCCATCGTCCGCTGCCGGATCCGAGCACTCACCGGTGTTCGGGTCGCAGCTGCCGGCGAGGTGGCATTCGTCGCTGGCCGCGCAGATGACGGGATTCGAACCGGTACATTGGCCGCTCTGGCAGGAGTCGGACTGCGTGCAGGCGTCGCCGTCGTCGCAAGCGGTGTCGTCGTTGGCCTGGGGATTGGAGCACTCACCGGTGTTCGGGTTGCAGCTGCCAGCGAGGTGGCATTCGTCGCTGGCCGCGCAGATGACAGGGTTTGTACCAATGCACGCGCCCGCCTGGCAGGTGGACGACCCCGTGCAAGCATCGTCGTCGTTGCACGGCGTCTCGTCGTCGGCGTTGGGATTGGAGCACTGACCGGTGGCGGGATCGCAGGTGCCGGGGACGTGGCACTGGTCGGACGCCGAGCAGATGACGGGGTTCGAGCCGGTGCACGCGCCCGCCTGGCAAGTCGAAGATCCGGTGCAGGCGTCCTCATCATCACAGGGAAGGTCGTCGTCTGCGTTGGGATTGGAGCACTGACCGGTGGCGGGGTCGCAGGTGCCGGCGACGTGGCACTCGTCGGAAGCGGAGCAGACGACGGGGTTTGCGCCCGTGCAGGTGCCCGCCTGACAGCTAGAGGACCCGG
>DATLIL010000109.1:0-6971 GCA_035539475.1 Polyangiaceae bacterium | reverse complement strand
GCTCGAAGGCGTCCCGGTGCTCGAGCGAGCCAACCTGGCCGCAGGAGTCACCGTCACGGGACCGGCGCTGATCGCTGATCCCACGGGAACGATCGTGGTCGAGCCCGGCTTCGAGGTTCAGAGCCAGCGCGGACTCCTGGTCATGGCCCATACCGCCGCGGCGAGCGCGCCGATCTCAGCGGCCGACGAAGAGCGCCCCGATCCCATCACGCTCGAGATCATGAGCCACGCCTTCATGACCATCGCCGAGCAGATGGGTCAGGCGCTGCGCCGCACGGCCGCGAGCACAAACATCCGCGAGCGCCTCGACTTCTCCTGCGCGGTATTCGATCACGACGGAGGCCTCGTCGCCAACGCTCCGCACATCCCCGTCCACCTCGGCGCGATGAGCGAATCGGTGCGCTCGGTGCTGCGCGCACACCCGAAGCTCGAGGCGGGTGATGTCTTCGTGACCAACGATCCCAGCGGCGGCGGCTCACACCTGCCGGACGTCACCGTGGTCATGCCGGTGCACGACGAACACGGCAGCCTGCGCTTCTTCGTCGCCAGCCGCGGGCACCACGCTGATATCGGCGGCATCACCCCCGGCTCGATGCCCGCCTTCTCACGCAGCCTGAGCGAAGAGGGCGTCGTGCTCTCGGCACTCAAGGTCGTCGAGCATGGCCGCCTGCTGCGCGAGGAACTGCGGCGCACGCTGGCGCGTCCCCCCTACCCTGCGCGACGCCCCGACGAGAACGTGGCCGACATGGAGGCGCAGATCGCGGCCTGCCACACCGGCGCCAGCCTGGTCATGGGCCTGGTCAAGGAGCGGGGCCTGGCCATGGTCGAGCGCTACATGAAGTTCGTTCAGGACGACGCGGCCGAGCGCGTGCTGCGCGCCGCGGAAGAGCTCGGCTACGGCGAGCACTCCTTCGCCGACGCGCTCGACGATGGGGCGCCCGTGCGCGTGCTACTGCGCGTCGAGCCGGGACGGCTGATCGTCGACTTTTCGGGCAGCTCCGCCGAGGTCGAAGGAAACTTGAACGCGCCCCGTGCGGTCACCATCGCAGCCGTGCTCTACGTCCTGCGCGCGCTCGTCGGCCATCCCATCCCCTTGAACGGTGGTTGTCTGCGTCACGTCGAGCTCCGCGTGCCCCAGCCCAGCCTGCTCGACCCGAGCCCGGGCCGAGCGGTGGCTGCCGGCAACGTCGAGACCTCTCAGCGCGTGGTCGACGTCCTGCTCGGCGCCGCGCGCGCCGCAGCCGCAAGCCAGGGCACGATGAACAACCTGACCTTCGGCGACGAGACCTTCGGCTACTACGAGACCATCTGCGGTGGCGCCGGAGCCGGGCCCACCTTCGCAGGGGCCTCGGCCGTCCAGACGCACATGACCAACACCCGCATCACGGATCCCGAGATCCTCGAGCGGCGCTTCCCCGTGCGTCTGATCGAGTTCTCGGTGCGCCGCGGCTCCGGCGGCACCGGTCGCTTCGCCGGTGGCGACGGCGTCTGTCGCGAGCTCGAGTTCCTGAAGGAGCTCGAAGTGTCGCTGCTCTCCGAGCGACGCACGCGCGTCCCCTTCGGGCTGGCGGGCGGCGGTCCGGGGCAGACTGGGCAAAACTTGCTCAACGGCCGCGCCATGCCCGCGAAATTCAGCTGCCGGGTAAAAGCCGGCGATCGGCTGCGGATCGAGACGCCGGGTGGCGGCGGCTACGGAGCTAGTCTTTGACCTTCTGCTTCAGCGCCAGCGCCAGCGCGCAGCTGTTCACCTGGCGCTGCTGAGCGGCCTTGATGCGCGGGTCTTCGACGGTGCGCTTGCCCACCGAGTAGACCTCACCGCCAGCGTTGGCGCGGAGCCGCACCAGCTGACGACCGGTCTGCAGGTCCCAGATCCCGACGCGGGCCATGTGCGTGGCTCGCTGAACGCGTTCGCTCGAAGTCTCTCCGGCGTCCGGGATCTCGGGCGGCAAGCCCGCCGGCGGATCCTCGTCGAGCACCACGGTGAAGGTGCGCGACCGGGCCAGCAGCTTGGCGGCGATCGGGACGTCGTGCTTGGTCACCTTGTCGAGGTCACGCTCGTAGGCGTTGATCTCGAGGACGCTGCCGGCCGCGTGCAGATCGTCCGTCCAATCCGACGAGAGCACGCGCATGGCGCGATAAGCCAGGCGCAGGTTGAAGGGCGAGGTCGGCTCCACGCAAACCTCCCACTCGTTGCACATGGTACCGGGCTGACAATCCGCGGTCGTGCGGCACGGCGGTCCCTGCGTCGTATCGACGGGTCCCTTGCTGACGAACAGGCAGGACGTGAAACCGTCTCGCAGCGATTGTGCCGCCGCGGCGCGGAGCGCCTTGGTCGAGGCGGCGTCCGACAGGCGCAAGCGTAGGTACACCGCCGGCTGATCGCTGAGCAGCGACAAGGACGCCGTGGGATCCACGAAGTCGCCGGCGTATTCCCCCGCGAGCTCCCGGGTCCAAGCCTCGGCGCGGTCGCGGAAAGGGAGGATCTGCGGGCCGAGCGTCACGGCCACGGCGCGCTGCTTGGCCATGACAGCGCTCTTCGCGCTCTCGATCTTACCGGCCTCCACCCGCCAGTAGATCACCATGGCGGCTCCGAGCACGGTGGCGGCCCAGAGCCAGAAGTGGGGTGCCATCCCCACGAACTTGACCTTACCAAACACAAGCGCGCGCCGACGTTCGACGCGCGCTTGGTTGATTGAAGGGAGGCCGCGTTCTCTACGTTCCAACGGGACTCCGAACAGGGGCGCGCGGCCGCGCCCCCGGTCTTTCTACTACTCGCCGCCGCCGCCCTGGCGCCCGACCATGAAGCTCACGTTCGGGAAACCCGCGTACGCTGCGGTCTGGAACACGCTCTTGACCACCAGCGCCGGGACCTTGCGGTCGACCTGGAGGATCACGACGCCCGGGAAGTCCTTACCCGGGTTGAGCTGCTTCCACAGCTCGCGCTTGTTCTTGAGGATGTTGAAGAGCTCCTCGACACGCTGCAAGCGGTTGGCCTCTTCGACCACGCGCGTGCTGCCTGCCGGGGTGCCGTCGACCAGGATCTGAGTGCCCGTGATGGCGACCATCGGGGCCTCGGTCATGTCAATGACGTTCTCGGCGTTCGGCAGCTTGACGTTCTTGTCGATCGGCAGCTCGCCGGTAGCCGAGAAGCTGGCCAGCAAGAACAGCACGATGCAGAGCAAGAAGTCGATGAACGGAATCAGCGGGATTTCGGCGTTGAACGCCTTGCCGCCGTGTCCGCTAACCTTCTTCTGCACGAAACGGAGCGGGATGTGCACCATGAGGCGCCTGCCCGGCCGCTCGATAGGTTGAACGAAGCGATGAAACATGGCTTCCTCAGTTGACGGCGAACGTCACGTTGAAGGCCGGCACCTTCTCGGTCTTGCCGCCGGCGGAGAAATCACGCTTGGGCGAGTAGATCGAGTCGATAACGGCGACCACCTCGAGGAAGGGGGTCGAGTTATCGGTGTGCAGCACGGCCTGGTCGAACTTGTTGTCCGTGGCTGCGCGGTGCGCGCCGTTGGCGTTCCATTCCTCGCCAATCTTCTTGGAGAGGTCCGGATAGGTGATGTCACCACCGTCGCCGACCGGCACTTTCTTGCGCTCGACGTCGATGGTGTTGATGACGGTGTTGCCTTCCTTCCAGACGAGCTGGAACTTCTGCTCACCGCGCATCTCGACGTGAAGCTGCTTCTCTTTCTTGATCTCCTGGGGTTCTTCCGGCTTGGGCGGCCCGGGGACGCGAGCGTCGGCGTTGATACGCGCCATCTGCGACCACACGGCCGTCACCAACAAGAACGCGACCAGGCACATCAGGAAGTCGATGAACGGAATCAGAGGCAGTTCGTGGTTCGTGGCGCGTTTGCCACCGTGCCCACCAACGTCAATACCAGCCATGGTTGCTCCTTGAACTAATGGTCTGAAAACGCATGCCGCTCACATGTTCCCGCGGGCCCGCCAATCGTTGGTGGACCCGCGGAGTGCTAGGGAGCGGCGGAGACGCGATCAGACCTGCTCGAGACCCTGGAGGTTGACCTTCTGACGGTTCGCCACCACGAGGTTCAGGATCTGCACGGAGGCCTCGTTGATGTCGTCCTCCATGCCCTGGGTCTTGCCGTTGAGGAAGGCGAAGCCCATCAGCGCGACGATGGCCGAGAGCAGACCGAACGCCGTGCAGTTCATGGCCTCGGAGATACCTTCAGCCAGGATACGTGCCTTCTGGCTCGGGTCGATCGACTCACCGCCGACGGCGCCGAACGCCTTGATCAGACCGACGATGGTTCCGAACAGACCGCAGAGCATGGCCAGGTTCGCGAACAGGGCGAGGAAGCCCGTGCGCTTGTTGATCTTCGGCATCTCGCGGAGAGCTGCCTCGTCCATCGAAGCCTGAACCTCTTCGTCAGGGCGGTTGACCTTGACGAGGCCGGCCTGGACGATGCGCGCCAGAGGCGCGTTCGCCGCGGAGCACATCTTCACTGCCTTCGCGATGTCGCCAGCGAGGATGCACTTCTGCATGGTCGCCAAGAACACTTCCTTGTTGATGGAAGCGCCGAAGAGATAAACGCTCCTCTCAGCGATCACGGCGATCGAGCAGATGAGCCAAAACAGGATGAGCCACATCGCCCATCCACCCGCTTGATAGTGGTGCCACAGACTAGACATTCTTCTTCACCTTCCGCCTGATCTCCCTCGACAGTCGCTGGCCATGGGGGCCTACGACCGCTTCGGAATCCAATCGCGGCGCGATGTATCAGCCGCTATTACGCCAGTTCTAGCGATACTGGACCGCGCCATCTTGCTGAGTGGGACCCACTCCGTCAAGAGAGATTGGGTTGGCGCTCCAAGTTCGTGCTCGGTTGCAAAGTTACAACCAGCACGTCGCGATGTGGGACGGGTGAAGTTCGTGGCCGGCGGGTCGGTCGCTGGTGAAGCTTACGCGCGGCGGCGCTCATCAGTGAGTGTTCGGATGCTCACAAAACCGATCACACAACCGGTTATTCCGCCGGGACCCAAGCTTGCGTGTCGCGCGAAGCGACCGTTATAGTCCCGCGTCGGCTCGGGAGTCATGGCTCCGACGGGCGCGAAGCGTCGAAGGAATCGGAAACGCCGGCCAGTCCCCTCGGAGAGTGGCGGCCGGAGCACATCAGGGTCAGGCTCCTGTTAGGAAAGGGTCCCCGGGGCATGCAGCTTCTGCTTTTGGCAGCCGAAGGTGGCGGAACCAGCCAGGTCGTCGCGGCTTTCAAAGAAAATCCAACATTTATGGTGTTGAACCTGGTCACCTCGGCCATCGTTCTCACCATCGTCATCGAGCGCTTCGCCTTTCAGCTCTCCCGCTACCGGGTGAACTCCCGCGAGTTCTTCGCGCAAATCAAGAAGCTCGTTCAGGCCGGAAATATCGACCGCGCCATCAAGCTCTGCGAGGCCAGCGACTACCCCATCCTGCAGCTCGTCAAGGCGGGCCTGACGCACGCCAGCAAGGGCGAGGCAGAGATCGACGCGGCCCTCAGCGAGAAGCTCTCCGAGCTCAAGCCCCAGGCAGAAAAGCGGGTCGGAGCGCTCTGGTCGCTCGCCAACATTGCCACCCTGATCGGGCTGCTCGGTACGGTCAGCGGTCTGATCCTGACCTTCGGCGCTATCGCCAGGCCGGGCCTGACACAGTCGGTCAAGCAGCAGATGCTCTCGAACGGCATCGCCGAGGCCATGTACAACACGGCCCTGGGCCTGGGTATCGCGGTGTTCTGCATGATCGCCCACATCCTGCTGCACACGCGGGCCAAGAACATCCAGCACGACCTGGAAACGACGATGGAGAAGACCTTCAATCTCCTCACGATCCAGCAGCAGCGACCCGGCCAGTACTGAGCGGACTCGATGGCGGAGACCCTCAGCCCTGCCCAGCGCGGCAAGATCCGAAGGCTGAGTCAGCCGCGCGAGCTCACACCCGACGAAGAGGGCGGAGAGCTCAACATCGTTCCCTTCCTCGACATCATCGTCAACATCCTGATCTTCGTGCTCGCCACGGTGGCAGTCACGTTCACTGCCACGATCGAGACCACCCCGCCGGCTGCCAAGGGCTCGGGGGTACGGGCCGATATCCCCAGCGACGCCCTGAACCTGACGGTGTTCGTCGTCAACGAGGGCTTCGCCATCAAGGGCTCCGGCGGCAACGTCGCGCCGGGCTGCGCCGGCATGGGCCCCGGCCTCACCATCCCGCGCAGGAGCGGCAAGTACGACTATGCCGCGCTGACGCAATGCGCGACGAAGCTGAAACAGTCGAAGACCGAGTTTGCCGACGAAAACCAGGCCTACATCGCCGCCAACCCGGGCACTGATTACCAGATCGTGATCGACGTGATCGACGCCCTGCGCACCACGCCCGAGAACAAGGCGCTCTTCGACAACGTCAATTTCAAGGTGCCGCAATGACCCCTCCGGGCTCGCCACAGCGACCCAAGCCCGCCAGCGTCGCCCTTTACAAGGCCGAGCTGCGCAAGGCGATCCGTCGCAACGCGCACGAGCCGGAGATCAACTTCCTGAACATCACGGCCATGCTCGACATCATGACCATCATCCTCGTCTTCCTGCTGAAGACGTTGGGTGAGTCGAGCGCGGCGGTACCGCAGAGCGACGACCTGCGTTTGCCCACCTCCATCGTCAGGACTCAGCCTCACCAAGAAGGCGTGACGGTCACGATCTCGAAGTCGCAGATCCTGGTGGGTGACTCCAAGGTGCTCAACCTGCCCGGTCGCGAATCGCTCACGCAAACGGGCGCCGGGACGATTAACAAGCGAGGCGACCTCTACATCGTCCCGCTCGGCAATGCGCTTCAAGCCGCGCGCAAGACCGACGTCGCCGTGCGGAAAGCGAAGGGCCTCGACCCCTCGAGCTCCGAGGCCATCATCATCGCCGATATGACGACGCCGTATCGCCTGCTGATCGAAGTGCTCTTCACACTCGGGCAGAGTGAATTC
>DATLIL010000108.1:0-2307 GCA_035539475.1 Polyangiaceae bacterium | reverse complement strand
CTGCGTCTGTGTGCTGCGAGGCTCGCCCGGTTCAAGGGCCCGCTCTCCCGAACCACGCGCCGCGTGTTGGCGAATCTCGCCGAGAGGATGTGATGATGCTGCCAGCGGTGATCGGGGGCGCCACGGTCGGGCTGGGACTCTTGGCCTGGTGGGCTCGCAAACAGAGCTCGACCAAGCTCGAGATCGTCAACCTCTTGACCGAGGCGCCCGAAAGCAAGCGGTCCAAGCGTATCGCGCCCGTGGATGCCGTGGTCCTGCATCAGATGTCGTTCTCGCGGGGCAACGATCTCCTGCGCTACAAGAAGGTCACCTCGCACTTCGTGATCGCCCCCAACGGCGCCGTGGGCCAGCTCCATCCCGTAAACGCCCGCCTCTCCTCGTCGCACGGGTTCAACGGCCGCTCGGTGGCGATCGAGTTCGCGGGCAACCTGCAGTCGGCGAAGAAGCGATGGTGGCGGCCGGATGAGTTCGGGCGGGACTACCTCACACCAGCGCAAGTCGAGTCGGGACGTCGCTTGCTGAGGCACTTGCACACCCTGGGCGTCCGCTACGTGTTCGCCCACCTTCGACCAGATCTCGGGGCCCGGATCGTTCTGCCTGTCGGCGAAGCTCTGCCGGTGGGCGAACACGTAGCGCACGCCCAACGTGTGCAGGTGCCTCAGCAAGCGACGTCCTGACTCGACCTGCGCTGGCGTGAGGTAGTCGCGCCCGAACTCATCCGGTCGCCACCATCGCTTCTTCGCGGACTGCAGGTTGCCCGCGAACTCGATCGCCACCGAGCGGCTGTTGAACCCGTGCGACGCGGAGAGCCGGGCGTTCAGGGGATGCAGCTGGCCCACGGCGCCGTTGGGCGCGATCACGAAGTGCGAAGTGACCTTCTTGTAGCGCAGGAGATCGTTGCCGCGCGAGAACGACATCTGATGCAGGACTGGAATTCCCCCAAAAAAGTGGACACCAGTTTTATGCTGCCAGTCCCACCTCCGCCGTGTGCAACGCCTCGTAATCGGCCGGGCTCATGTAGCCCAAAGTCGAGTGGCGTCGCCGGCGATTGTAGAAGACTTGGATGTACTCGCTGATTGCCAGCGCGGCCTCGCGATCGTCAAGCCAATTCGTTCGGTACACGAGATCTTTTTTCAACGTGGCGAAGAAAGACTCGACGACGGCGTTGTCGTAGGCGCAACCCTTCGCGCCCATGCTGATCTGGATGCCTCGGCGTTCGAGCTCCTCGCGGTGCCTGGCGCTCGCGTACTGGCTCCCACGGTCGGAGTGGTGGACCAGACCTTCGCCGTACTCACGCGTGCCCAGGGCTCGGTCGAGCGCCTCGAGGACGAGCTCGGTCCCCATGTGCTCGTCGACGGCCCAGCCGATCACGCGGCGGCTGAACAGGTCGAGAACGACGGCGAGGTAGGCCCAGCCCGAGGCCGTCGGGATGTACGTGATGTCGGCCGCCCACAGCTGGTTGGGCGCGCTCGGGTTGAAGTCACGCTCGACGAGGTCGGGCGCGATCGTGCGGTCGTGGTGCGAGTCGGTCGTCTTTCGAAATCGCCGCGGACGCTGCCCTGTGATGCTCAATTCGGCCATCAAGCGGGCCACACGGTTGAGGCCAATCTCGAAGCCGCGCGCTTGCAGCTCGGCGTGGACGCGGGGGCTGCCGTAGGTGCCCCGGCTCTCGCTGTGGATGGCCTTGATCTCGATCTTCAGCCGCTCGTCCTTGGTCTGCCGCTCGGATGGCTGCGCGTTGAGCCACCGGTAGAAGCCGCTGCATGAGACCTCGAGCACCCTGCAGAGAACCGTGACCGGGAAGTTGGCCTTCTCTGCGTTGATGAGCTCGAACCTCACGAGCTTTCCCTGGCGAAGAACGCCGTCGCTTTTTTTAAAATTGCTCGCTCCATCTCGAGCTCGCGGATGCGCTTGCGCAGCTCCTGGTTCTCGGCTTCGAGGCCGGCTTGGGCGGCCGCCGTCGGGCTCGCCTTCTTCTGCGCCGCCGCGACCCAGTTCCGAACCATCGATTGGGTCAGATCGAGATCGCGGGCGATCTGGGCGATCGTCTTGTCGCTGGTCTCGACCAGGGCGACGACCTCGGCCTTGAACTCCGGCGTGTACTGCCGCCGCTTCCGCTTCTTCTTCGTCTGCTTGGACACCTGGACCTCCATTTTCGCCTCATCTCGGGTGTCCACCAAACTGGGGGAGGTTCAAGCCGAGCTTCTTGACGTAGAAGTCGAGCGCTTGCTCGTGGTCGGTGACGTAGATGGTCGCGTGCGAGAGGGACTTGATCATGGCCCGGTCACGCTACGCCTGGGCCGAGGG
>DATLIL010000107.1:0-8966 GCA_035539475.1 Polyangiaceae bacterium | reverse complement strand
ATTATCGACCAGGCCGAGGCGGATAAGAACGTTCCGGGCCGCCCCGATGCCGGCACCAGCCGGCATGGTGCCGGGCCGCGCCGCGATGTGGCGGAGAACCTTGATCTGGGCAGCGGTCAGCTTGATCTGGTCGGTGGCCATCGGGGCGGGTCCTTTTCTGGCCGGCGGAGCACGCCGGTAGGATGAGTCTGGCGCGACCGGCCGGCAGAAGGCAAGCAGAAATCTGCCAGCCGGCGCAGATTTCTCAGTCGGGAGCCGGAGGGTGGAGGACCGTGACGGCGCCCTCCTCCTGGGCCAGCCACCGCCGCTTCACCTTCGCCCGCCGCCTCCGCTCCTGGGCGTCCGGGTTGTCGTTGTCGGCGAGGCCACGCAGCTGCACCGCCGCTGAGGGCGGAAAGCAAAACACACTGTACATGACGGAGACTTCCCCTGGTTCCGGTCGAGCCATTTGTTGCTCGGCCGGAACGGGAAAGGCAAACCCATTTGGTTAGCGGAACGGGAAGTTTACCGGCCTGCAAAGATTTCTCAGCAGGGAACCCAGTTGGCCGTATCTGGGCCCTCCCAGTCCTCGTCCCTCACGGCTCGGCGTTGGCCGCAGTGTGGGCAGCGGAGGAGCTCCGGCGCGTCGCCGCGCACCTCGGCGAGCGAGGGCCGGAGGCAGGCGAGGCAGGTCAGGGTGAGCTCGAGGACGGGCCCAGGGACGGTGCGGCGTGCCAGGTCCTCGGTGGACCTGGTCACACCCTTCGGAGGGCGGCGCCGAGCCACACCCCTACAGCTTCGAGCCGCGAGCCTCGCGCGGCGCCGGCTGCGCGTCGCCGTGCATCGACCACCGGCCGGAGTAGAAGTCGCGCACGAAGAAATTGCGGAAGTCCACGTTGCAGCCTGCGACCGCGCCAGTCCGCTCGTCGAGGCGCAGGCCCAGCAGCACGCCGCCGAGGTGCGCGCTGAGCTTCTTCTGGCGCATGAACGGGGTCTGGTCCTGGAAGCAGCCAACCTGGATGGCGTGCACGTTGCGCGCGAGGTTGTAGCTCATCTTGTGGTAGTGGCCGATCAGCAGCACCGCCGGCTTGTCGCCACCGTCGTAGGCCTCGACGATCTTCTGCGGCGCGTAGGACACTGCGTACGCCGAGCCGCCACCTGGGTGCATGATGTGGAGCATGCAGCTCTTCCCGCTGCCGCCGTGCACCAGCCGAACGTACGCCTCCATGAAGCCCAGGTCGCGCCAGTCGTCGCGGCCGGCCTCGCGCATGGCGTTCGCGGCGTAGCGACCAACGTCCACCGCCTCGCGCTTGGACCACCAGCCCTCGTGGTCGGCCCCGGTGATCGCCCACGTCTCGACACCCTCGCGCCGAGGGTAGTGGTCGGCGAGGTACCGCAGTTGCGGGTCGAGACCGTGCACCTTGACGTCGTAGGTGTTGAAGTGCGACTGCCCCTCGACGTAGTTGCCGGCGTGGAGGATGGTCCGCGCGCCCACCTCGACCGCCTGGTCGTAGAACGTCTCGAGGCAGTCCAGCCGCTCGTACTTGGACGCGAGGTGAGTGTCGCCGATGGCGCCGAGCGTGACCCGGCCGCTCGAGTCGGTGACGATCTCGGCGAAGTCTCCAGACTGAACACCCGTCGGCGGCGCCGAGGCGAGCGACCATCGGTCGCCCTCCACGAAGAGGCGCATGCCTCGGCGGGAGAGCCCGTTCAGCTCCTGCACGATCTGCTGCACGTCGCCCTTCGTGGCCTCGGCCAGCTGCGCAGCGGTCGCCGAGCCGCGCTTGAGCAGGCCGAGCAGCGTGTCGGAGGTGACTGGCGATGGCACTGGCGAGGGCTCGGCGAGCACCTTGGCGCGACCCTTGCGGACCGGCGTGCGGCCCACGGCCCAGGCCACGTACTCTTGGCTCGCCAGCTTGTAGCGCCGCTTGATGGCCTCCTGCCGCTCGCGGTCGAGCATGGGCCACCCCGGTACCTCGAGGCCGAGGGCCGAGGCCACGTCGAGGCGGTGCCGGAGGGAGCTGTTCGAGTTGCTGGGTGGCAGCTCCAGCATCTCTGCTGCCACCGAGAGCGCGCCGCGCACCCCAGGGGTGCCGGGAGGTGGGTGACCGTCTGCCACCGCCTCCCTGTATGCTTCGACCGCCTCGGCGAGCAGGGAGAAGTGGGTGATTGGGGTCGGCACCGGATCGGCGCTCCTACTGACTGGTCAGTAGGTTGCTCAAACGACGTTCCGCTTCGAAAAGTAAATCAGGTACTGTCAATTCAGCGCGATTTCCGAAGCGATCTTGCGCCGGATGGCAGCTGGGAACGACTCCCACGTCGCCGGCAGCGTGAAGCCGCCGGTCGGGTCCGTCAGGTTCTCGCGGTACCAGGTTTCCAGGTCGCCTTGGTTCGGCCCGTCGAGGATGATCGGCAGCGCGTTGATGAACACCTCGGCGTCGGCCGCAGCCTGCGCCACCTCTGTCACGCGGCGGAGCGGCCCCGTGTTGTCGGGTCCGTCGCCCGACACGTCGACCACGCGGCGGCCACAGTCCTGTTGGAGAACGGTCTCGACGCCCAGGCGAACGCCGTCGGCGACGTTCGTCGACGCGCCGCCGGGACGCTCCGTCGCGCGCAAAGCGGCGGCAGCGGCGCGTGGGTCGCGCGTCGGCGGAACCACGACGGTTGCGTCGTCGGCGAAGAAGATCACAGCTGTCGACAGGCCCAGCTCGGCCGCGTGCGCCACCTGTGGCGTCTCCAAAGCTGCAGCGGTCGCCTCCGTCTGCAGGCGGTAGTTCTCGGGGCTCACTGACCACGAGATGTCGATGACTAGAGCCAGGCAGATCGCGATCATCGCCGGAACGCTCCTGGGTCGAGCCCCGCCGCTCGGAAAGCGTCGGCGTGGCGCTTGGCGAGATCGCCGAGGGTCAGCTCGTCGCCATTGCGGTTGACAAACTGGTCGAGCCGGAGCCCGCCCTGCCGGAACAGCCGGCCCTTCGCCTTCCCGAGCACGTCGTCCTGGAACGCGGCCGGCTGGCGCTTGAGCCAGTCCTGGTAGCTGGTATCCCCTGGCACGCGGCCGGTCAGCTCGCGCACGCGCTGCCGAGCGAACTTGTCGAACGCACCCTTGGTGCCCCTGGGCAGGTCGCTCCTGCTCCTCGGCGTCTTGTCGAGGCCCTGGCGTGCGGCGAAGTCGCGGAGCAGTCCCTGCTCGGTGGAAGCCTTCGCTGGGCGCGCGGCCAGGGCCTCGGCGTCCAGCACCGCCACGCGCAGCGAGCGGCAGTTGAAGTGGAGAGGTGGGCGAGGCCCCTTCCCCAGATCGAAGATCTTCCCGTCGAGAGCGCGGCAGCGCGGCGTCGTGCGACTGTCGAGCGTGGCGACGAAGCGCTCCTTGCTGACGATGTCGCTGTTCTCCTTGAAGAACTCGGTGCGCGCCTCGTTGGCGATGTGGTTCACGGCCGTGCGCGTGATCGCGGCCGCGTTCCGCCTTGTGATCTCTGTGACACCATCCCGGCCCTTGAGGCGAGCGGTACCCACGACGCGCCGGGCGATCTGCTGAGGGGTCTCGCCCTGGATCATGCCCTGGCGCACCGCGCTCTGGATGCGGTTGATGTCCTCGCGGCGGATGGTGCTCGCCCACTGGCGCAGCGTCTTCCCCTCGAAGGGCGTGGACGTGGCGATGGTGCGCAGCCGCTGCGACGTAGGGAGGATGGTGTCGATGACGACTGGGCTGGTCGTCAGGATGATCTTGCTGAGCACGTTCGGCTCCGTCCCGGCCAGACCCACCAGCTCCTCAGCCCACACCTCGTCTATCTGCCGCCACGCTCTGGTGCGGATGTTCTCGACGATGCCCAGGAGCGTCTCGAGGCGGCGCACCTCGGCGGGTGTGTCGACGCCTCCGGCCATGTTGCGCAGCCGGTCACGGATCTTCTCCGCGAGCTCCTGCTCGGTGCCGTTCAGCAGCGCCTCGATGCGCTTGCGCACCGACCCCGAGAAGCGGAGCAGGTAGATCTGGTGGCGCAACAGGGCGTCGAAGAACGCCTGATTGGCGTCGTCAGGCACTGAGCACGTACTCGTGCCACGTCGGGACAGTGTTGCCGAATTGAGACAGGTCCATCTTTGGGACCACCGCGACGATCCGCGCGCCGCGTCGGTAGACGACCCGAGCCTCGTAGCGGTACTCGCCCGTCTTGGTCCTGCGCTCCACCAGGCCTCGCGGCACAGAGGCGAGGACCGGAGGGTCGTCGGCCTGGGAGGAGGCGGCGATGGCGAGCTGGGTGGCAGCGGCAGTCATTAGGCGTGGCTTGCTCATGCTGTCCTCACCGACGCAGGTCGGTGCCCTTCTGTTTCTCGTACGTCCGGTACGCGCCGAGCCCCAGCATGCCGAAGAGCATGACGTAGAGCTCGCTAGTATCGAGCTTCGGCACTGGTGGCACACCCTCCACCCCGAAGACCGTCAAAAACCACGGCAGGTACGGCTGCATCAGAGTATTTGACGCGAAGCCCAGGACGCAGACCCAGCCAGCGGCGGGTCGCCACATCGCGGCGAAGGGATGAGGCGACTTGGCCTCGTCCGAGTTGACCACCAGCTGCTGCGCGTCGGCGAGTTGCAGTCCGGACATCAGCTCCTGGTTCGCGGCCTGCCGAACGCGCTCCTTCTCGGCCGGGTCCGGGATGGCCTCGACGGCGCGGTCGACGACGCGCGTCAACAGGGGTGACAGAAATGGGAGCAGCGCGAGCAGCGCGGGGGCCATCACTCGTCCTCCTTCTTGTCAGCGAGCGGGTCGGCCTCGTCCTCGGGGTCGCCGCCCTCCTCGGTACCGCCACCAGTGGCCGGAGGCGGCTCGCTCTCGATCTCGTCGAGCTCCTCCTCGTACTCGAGCTTCGTGAGCCCTCGGTCGCGCATCAGTCCGTGCACGCTGCGCAGGCTGATCGGCGCACCCATCGTCCGCGCGCTCATGATGTCCACGAGCGACTTGCCGTCGAGGGTGTTCTCGGTGAACTCGAGGTTGGGTCGCACGTTGACCGCCATCGGGTCCGCGCCGACCCACTCCGCCGCGACGCGCAGCAGGTGCTCCAGGCCGGCGGCACCGCTCTGGGCGATGGTGTTGAGGGAGGCGGTCTGGGCCGCGACCCGGATGCGCAGAGCGTCGCCGCTCTCGCGCTGCGCGCTGCCGGAGTGGAGCAGCGCACCTGTGCGCACCATGGCCTGGTTGCGGTCGTTCTCCAGGGCCTGCCGCTGCTCGGCGAGGCCCGAGCCACCCACGCCCACGTACTTCGCGTCGCCGCCTTGCGGCAGCCTCAGCAGAGCGCCAGCGCCCACGCGCTTGGTGTCATCGTCGATGCTGCCCGTGTCGCCGATGATGACGAAGGTGTCCTGCCCCTGCATGAACAGGTTCTGGCGGTAGTCCGCCTCCCCTCGGTAGACGGCCAGGGCGAGGTTGGCGAGGCCCAGGAGCGGCGGGTCGTCAGGGGACGATACGAGGTCCTTGGTGTTCACGAGGACGAAGGGCAGCTGGTCGAGGACGTTGCCTCGGATGCTGGGGAACACCATCCCCTCGGGATTGTAGCCGGCGTCCTTGTCCTTGAACAGCCCCGTCGCGTAGAGCGAGCCGGCGGCGCTCGACATCCGGCCGTCGGGGTCGCAGAGGGCGACGACGCGGAACTTCTCCACCGTCTCCCAGCTGAAGTCGCTGCGCCGCTCGAGCTCGCTCTCGTCGAGCACGACCATGTTCAGCTTCGGCCGCATGTCGCCGCTTGGTTGGTTGTCATCCCAGTTGACGATTGTCTCGGCGCGATAGAGCGCGATGTAGGGCAGTGGCTCCGCCTGATCCGGCACGACGGGAAGGTCCAGCAGCAGGCCGAGCCGACCGGCCACGAGCTGCTGCTCGTTGATGCGGCGCAGCAGGTGCTCAAGCGTCTCGCCGTTGATCGTCGCGCGCTCGCGCAGTGGCTCCAGCTGCGGGGGCAGCTCGATGACAGGAGGCCGCGAGTGCATCGTCCCGAGCAGCGCCTCGACCGCCTCGGCCACGAAGTCGGGGAACACGGCGCGGGTGAGGTAGGCCGTGTAGGCCTGATAGCCAGGCTGCGCCGTGCTCATCATGCCGTCATAGACCATGCCGCTGGTCGGCGGCAGGTAGGTGATGGTCTTGCCCTTGACAACCCGCGACCCTCGGAACGTGTCACGCATGGTGACCCAGTCCTGGGCGAACTCGGTATAGAGCGGGTGGCGGTTGCTGAGGGACATGGCGTCGTTCCTACGTCCGGGGCCAGCGAGAGGCAAGCATCAATGGCTGCCGATGGTTCGGCCGCCGCCGAGGGCGAGGTTCATCTGGCGGACGCGGTAGCGCACCTCGTCGCCGACGTGGTCCTCGGCGTCGCTGTCCACGTCCTCCGGGTCCTTGTCGTCCCTCGGCAGCACCGGCACCGTGCGCTGGAACTGCTCGCAGTTGGAGAACACGTAGAGACCAGGCTGCTCGCGCGGCCCACCGTGCTCGGGCGGCTTGGCGTTCCGCAGGGCGATGCGCAACTGCTCCCAGCCAGCCTTGCGCGAGCCTGGAGACTTGTCCGCCTTCACCCACTGCACACCCTTGTGCTGCGAGCCGTCCTTCAGCCGCACCGGCCGCGCCATGTCGACCGCGATGCAGTTGCCGTTCTCGGCGTCGAAGATGGATGAGTCGGCGGGCCCAGGGCGGACCCTGGTGCGGATGCCCCAGGCGAGCTCGCGCTCCACGACGCCTCGGGCGATGTCGGTCGCCAGCATGCGCAGGCCCTCGTTGGGCTTGCCGTTCCAGCCGTACCACTCTCCAATTCGGAACAGGTCGCCGCGCACCGTCGCACGCACACGGCCATCGGCGAGGCGCACGTCGCTGCCGTCGCTGACGGCCCACCAGCCCACGCTGAAGGGTCTGGTGCTGCCCCAGTCGAAGCTGCGGTCGATGCGCCAGGAGGCGGGGATGCGGAACTGCTCGAGGACGTGCACCTTGGGATCCCACACGTCGTCGAGCATGCCGCCGGCCACGATGTCCCAGCTTCCGTCAATCCAGGCCGCGAGCTCGGCGGCGTTGCGCGCCGAGCTCCGCAGCCGCTGGATGTAGTCGGGGTCGGCGCGCAGCAGGATCTTGTTCTCGTGGATGTTGCCGTGGATGGCGACCCTCGTCGGCTCGGGGCGACCATCGTCGTCGAGACTGTCCTTGATCAGCTTGCCTCGAGAGGCTGGCAGCCGGAAGCGGTGCTTGACCCAGTTGTGCCCAGGGCCGTAGGGGTTGGTCGTGCTGCGCACGCGCGCTCGGCGCGCCACCTCGGCGTGGGAGGAGCGGCACGTGGACATCATGCGCTTGTAGCCAGCCGGCGAGGGCCACGTGGTCAGCTCCTCCCATCCGATCCATGGGTAGGCGTGACCGTGGTAATTCCAGTAGTCGTCCTCGCGCTTGAACTGGCGGAACAGCAGCAGCTCGCCACCAGGGAACCGCCAGTGGTGGAACGCCTCGTTGTACTGAGCGCCGGGCCAGATCTGCGGAAGCCATTTCTTCGACTTCGCTATCACGTCCTGCAGCTGGGGGAAGGTCTGGCGGAAGAGGATGCCCTGCCACTCGGCACCGAAGCCTCGGTCCACGTCCTGGCAGAAGTCCATGATGAGAGTGTCGGTCTTGCCGCCGCCGCGCGTGCCCTCGTACAACGCCTCGAAGATCGGCTTGCTCGCCATGAACGCCTCCTGGCTGCCCGCCTGAGGCGCCCAGATGGGCTTGCGCGTCGGAGCCGACAGCTTGCGCTCAAGCATTGTCAGGCTTCTTGGCCGTGTCCGCGCCGTAGCGCGCGGCCCAGTCCTCGGCGCTGCTGGCCTCGGCCGGCGCCACGAGCACGCCACCGATGTCCGGGCGCGAGGCCGTCTCCTTGTCGCGGTAGGCGTGGTCGACCTTGCGCAGCTCCATGGCGAGGAGCTGGATCGGGTAGATCTTCTCCTCGGCCACCACCACGTCCTTGAACTGACCGCCGAGGATCGGCTTTGTGTAGCCCTCGAGGGTCAGCCGCTGGTGGTGCGCCACGATCTTGTCGCGGTACCGGTCGAGGGCCTTGGCCACCGCCGCCTCGAACTCCGGGTCGTTGGCGATGTGGCTGCGCACCAGGTTCATGCAGACGCCGGCTGCGTTCGCGGCGTCGCCCTTGCGGCTGTGCTCGGCGAGCTCTCTCAGGTAGATCTTCTTCTGCTCGTCGTCAAACTTGAGGCGCGACTGCTGCACCTTGACGCGCCAGTTGTCCTGGTCCACCATCGGGTTGGAGCGGCCAGTGCTGCTGGCGCGGCGTCCCGTCTTGGACGGTGGCTTCGGTTTAGGGGCGCGGGCCATCCCTCGTCCTCTGTGCTGCATCGACCGGCCACATGGCCCGCCATCATCATACGCTCATGCGTATGAGAAGAGACGAAGTATGCGGACAGAGAGCCTCGCCGACAAGCCCAGAGTTTGCCGCCGCGAACAATTGGACCGATGCGGACGTAACCAACTGGTTACCGAGGTACCCTTCGCAACCGCCGCAGTTGCCTCGACCAACTCGACGACTCGAGTGCCCAGGTTGCAAACGGCAAGTAGTCGAGTTGGTTGAGACTGTGGGCCGCAGGACCTTACCTCGACTTACTCTACTCTCTTAACTATAAGAAGAAGAGTATAGGAAACCCAGGCGGAACTCGAGCGGGGTCGAAACCCTAGCAACCTGCAAACCCCTCGAGCGAGTCAAGTAGTCGAGCCGAAACCGCCTAACCCCCTGGGCTCAAACGAAACTTGCATACGACGACGACCCGAAGGTCGAGTTTTCACTCGACCTGGTCGAGCGACCCCTAGGCCTTCGCCCTGGTACCTCCGGAACGATCCGGGCGCGCACCGACCCAGCGACCCCGAGCGAACCGTCGACCCTAGAGGCCCCAGGCTGCGAAGATGAGCGGAAGCGCGGCGAACCCGCAGGCAATAGCGATGAGCATCAGGATGTCTTCGAGCGTCATGTCGCTACACCTCCTC
>DATLIL010000106.1:0-1854 GCA_035539475.1 Polyangiaceae bacterium | reverse complement strand
CCATTGTACTGCGTGCCGGTGACCCAGTTCTCGAGCCACTCGATCCGCTTGTACCGCGGCGAGGTGTTGGCCTCGAGCAGCTTGGGGACGGCTTCGATGCCTTCGTACTTGGTGGTCATCGGCCGCTTGTGACGGTGCGGGTGTTCGCCGGATCGTTGCAGGCATGCAGGGCGAGGGCGAGCGCCCAGGCCTTGTCGGCGTGCCCCTCGTCAGTGTGCGGCGCGTCGTATCGGATGTTGCCGGCCGACGTGATAATTCTTCGGATGGCGCACAGGTCGTCTCGCAGCGCTTGGTCGCCCTTCTTGATGAAGGCCGTCCGCTGCGTGAACGCCGTGTAAAGCGATGTCGCCAGATCCTCTTTCACGGCTTGCGTGAACAGGACCGGCTCGACGCGAAAGTTGCCGAACTTGCGTTGCAGCTGCTCGGCCGGGAACGTGCCCATGCCGGTTGCGTCAACGCAGAGCCGAGTGCAGTTCCACATCGGCGAGAATGCCATGGCGGCCAGCCGCTCGACGTCCTCGTACGACGTCCGCTTGCAGCCCTCGCTGTAGACCTGCGCGCGCCACCCCGTGGGGTTCTTGCGCACGATGATGAGCTCGGTGCGGTCCGACGTGCGGCCAATGTCGAGGCCGGCGTAGCACTCGCCCACCCCGTCATCGAGGTACTCTTGGGCGCAGTAGTCGATCGCCTCGGTGGGGATGTACTGCGCTTCGCCGTCGAGGAACTTGCACTCGAACAGCTGAGCGAACAGCCGCGGATCGCCCTTGGCGATCTCCCAGCACTTCTTGAGGTCGACCGGGTAGCCCTGGTCGGCGGCAACCTGGATCGGGATCTCGTGCAGGGACCAGTTCGAGTCGGGCTGCTTCGCCCGCTTGACCAGTCCGTGAAATTCGTTGCCGACGCCGTTGGGCGTGGATGCTACTCGGAGCTTCAGGCTGCCGAGCATGGTGATCGCCGCGGCGGCGTCCCACACGTTGGCGGCGTGCTCCTGGTAGGCGAACTCGTCGAGGAAGACGTTGCCGGTGAAGCTTCGTCCGCCCGAGCTCGGCAGCGCGATGACGCGACCGCCGGATGCGAACCTGATCTCGGTGGCGCTCTCTCGCTCGACCGATGCCATCCGCGAGCCCAGCCTGCGAAGGACTTGGGCGTGCCGTTTGGCCTTTTCCAGCACCTCGCTCGACTCGAGCTGGCCGATGCTGATGAACGTCGTCAGCTCTCCGTGGAATGCGCCCCACAGGACGCCCACGGCGCTGGTCGTGTGGCTCATGCCGATCTGGCGAGCCTTGCTGCTTATCGCCTGAGCAGCGTCCTCGAACAGCCACTCACGCTGGAACGGCCAGAACGTGTCGGCCCATGCGCTGAGCGCGGCGAACTCATCCGCCGGGAGAACTTGGCGGTACTTCGTCAGCACCATCCGCCTCCGGCTTGGCGCCCTGTCCGCCGAACATCTCCCGCACCAGGCGAGCCGCCTCGGCCGGGGTCGCGCTGGTCGAGAGGACCTCGGAGCGCTGCGGGGCGTTGGCCCCGCTGACGTCGGCCAGGAGCTTGCCGAGGGCCGCGAACGACTTGTCGTCCTCCGCGCTGGCCAGCCGTTGCAGACCGCGCACGGTGATCTCTCGCCGGATCTCGGTAGCGTCAGCCGTCACCCTGCGGGAGGCCTCGCAGGCGTGCGCATCGACGGTCGCTTGTGCCAGCCCCCATGCGGCCGCCAGCTGCTTGCCCGTCTTGCCGCGCACCCACTCGAGCCGCTCCATGAGGTCGGCGATGTAGGCCACCCGGTCCTCGACCGAGAGCCCTGTCGGTATCTCGCGCGCGTGACTTGCAGCGGTGCCGGCGTGCCGTCCCTCTCTTGGG
>DATLIL010000105.1:0-2303 GCA_035539475.1 Polyangiaceae bacterium | reverse complement strand
GCGAGTGAGATGCGGCTCGCGACGCTGCGTCGCGGCGGTCGTGACGGCACGCTCGTCGTCGTAGCCGCCGACGGGCAGCGTGCTGCCCTGGCCAGCGCGGTGGCGCCCAGCCTGCAGGCAGCCCTGGACGACTGGGAGCAGACGGCGCCGGAGCTCCAGCGTCTGGCGGCTGCTCTGGATGCTGGCCAGGAAGCGGGCTTCGCGCTTCGTTGCGAGGAGCTCGGTTCCCCGTTGCCGCGCGCCTACGAATGGATCGATGGCTCCGCCTACCTCGAGCACGTCCGGCTCGTACGCAAGGCCCGCGGGGCGGCCCCTCCGCCGACGCTCGAGTCCGACCCGCTCGTCTATCAGGGTGGCAGCGGAGCGTTCCTCGGGCCGTGCGAGGCCTTCCCGCTCACCGATCCGAGCTTCGGCCTCGACTTCGAAGCCGAGGTTGCTGTGGTGCTGGGCGACACCCCGCAGGGGACCAGCGCCGCTCGAGCCGCACAGCACGTCAAGCTGCTGATGCTGGTCAACGACTGGACGCTCCGCGAGCTCGTGCCCGCCGAGCTGGCCAAGAACTTCGGCTTCTTCTGCTCCAAGCCGGCGAGCGCGTTTTCTCCCTTCGCCGTCACACCGGACGAGCTCGGCGGCGCCTTCCAGGGTGGCCGCGTTCATCTGCCGCTCCGCGTGCAGCTCAATGGCGCGCAGGTCGGCAACCCCGATGCCGGCGCCATGCACTTTTCTTTCTACGATCTGGTCGCCCACATCACCAGGACGCGCGCCTACACGGCCGGCACGATCCTGGGCGGGGGCACCGTGTCGAACGCGGATCCGGCACGCGGCGTGTGCTGCCTGGCAGAGCAACGCGCGCGCGAGATGATCGAGCACGGCGCGGCGCGCACACCGTTCTTGAAGGCCGGCGACGCCGTCGAGATCGAGATGCTCGACGCCGCTGGGCGCAACGTCTTCGGTACCATCCGTGCGGAGGTCGCGTCTTCATGAAGCTCTACGGCTACTGGCGTAGCTCCTCGGCCTGGCGCGTGCGCATCGCGCTCGCCCTCAAGGGAGTGGCCTACGAGAACGTGCCGGTGCACCTGGTGCGCGGCGGCGGTGAGCAATTTCACCCGGAGTTCGCTGCGTTCAGCCCGCTATCGCAGGTGCCGGTGCTGGAGTTCGAGCAGGGCGGCAAGCTCGAGCGCCTGACGCAGTCGGTGGCCATCGTCGAGTACCTCGACGAGACCATCCCCGAGCCGCCGATCATGCCGCGGACGCCGCTCGAGCGTGCGCGCTGCCGCGAGCTCGTCGAGCTCGTCAACTCGGGGATCCAGCCGCTACAGAACCGGCACTTGCTGGAGCGCGTGGCGCAGGGAGGCATCGACAGCCGTAGCTTTGCGCAGGAGTTCATCGCCCGGGGACTTTCCGCGCTGGAGGCGCACGTGCGGGCGAGCGCCAGGGACACCCTGCTCGGCAGTACCTTGACTCTGGCGGACATCTACCTGGTGCCGCAGATGTACAACGCGCGGCGCTTTGCCGTCGCGCTGGAGGCCTTTCCGACGCTGGTCAGGATCGACGCCGGGCTGGCTTCACACCCGGCATTTGCCGCTGCGCACCCCGATCGCCAGCCAGACGCCGAAGCGACTTGAGCGATCGCCTGCGGGGTGGGAAAATCGGAGCAGGATGACCAAGATCGAACCGCTCGGCATTCTGGGCATCGAGGGCATCCACTACTACGTGCGCGACCTCGAGCGCAGCCGACGCTTCTACGTCGGCGCCATGGATTTCGCCGAGGTGGGCGAGCGTGGACCGGAGCAGCAGCCGGGCATCCAGCAACACTCCATCGCCTTCCAGGCCGGCGCCTGTGTGGTGGTGTGCTCGACACCGCTCAGCCAGGAGGGACGCGCCGCTCGCTTTCTGAGCAAACATCCGGACGGCATCGGCACGATTGCGTTCGGCGTGGAGGACGTAGACCGCGCCTTTCGCTTGCTCGAGAGCAGAGGCGGAACGCCGATCAGCGACATCGATCGCGTGGAATACGAGAACGGCCGACTGTCGACCTTTTCGATCACGACGCCGTTCGGTGACACCACCTTCCGCTTCATCGAGCGTCGGGGCACGACGCCGCTCTATCCGGGCATGGTGCGCCACGAGCCGCCCCGCGGAGGCAAGAACGTCTTCGGCCTGGGTGCCTTCGATCACATCACCTCGAACTTCGAGACCATGATGCCGACGCTGCTCTGGCTCGAGCACGTGCTCGGCTTCGAGCGTTTCTGGGACGTCGAGTTCCACACCAGGGACGTCAGGGCCGAGCTCAGGGACGGCTC
>DATLIL010000104.1:0-5537 GCA_035539475.1 Polyangiaceae bacterium | reverse complement strand
GAGCATGCGCCGCGTGCGCGCTCGGCCGCTCCCAGCGCGTCCAGCCCCGGCGCCAAGCTGATGGTCGAAGCCATGCAGGCTCGCCGTTCTGGCGATACCAAGCGCGCCAGCAAGCTGCTCAAGGAGTACCAGCGCAAGTATCCCGACGGCGCGCTGCAAGTAGTGGCCCTCGCCCTGTCGATGGAAGCTGCGGCCGCACGCGGAGACGCGAGCGCCAACAAGCTTGCGCGCCAGTATCTCGAGCGCTATCCGAACGGCAGGTTCCGTGATCAAGCGCAGCGCGTTTTGCGTCCTGCTCAGCGCTGAAGCCGCCCTCTGCGCGGCGCTGGCTTGCGATCCGAACATCGTCATCGGCAGGTATCAAGCCGCCGATTCGAATGGTGGCGGCAGTGGTCCGCTGCCCGAAGCGGGTATGCCGGACGCCCCGGTCACGGCGGGGACGGGTGGCACGAGCGGAGCTGGCGGTAGCGCCGGCAGCACGGTGGTGCCGGAGGCGGGCGGCGGCGGAGAGGGCGGCAGCGCCGGCAGCCCGGAGCCCACGTTGCTGTGGTCGGCCGATCACGAGACGGCCGACATGTCCGAGTGGGAAGAAGAAGGCGGCTACTAATCGACCGGCGATACGCCGGAACCGAGTGACGCTCGTGCCCACAGTGGGCAGTACTCACTCGAATTCACCATCGACACGACGGACGGTGAGGACAAGGTCGTTCGCGTCTACCGTTCAACCGTGCCCGAGCCGGCCTACTACAGCGCCTGGTTCTACTTCGAGGAAGCTCACGTTCAGCAGCCCTGGTGGTCCATGTTCGTCTTCGTTCAGGCGACGGATCTGACCGACCCCGGAACCATCTACAGCGTCTGGGATCTGAACCTGGACAACGTGGACGGTGCGCTGATCCCCTACGTCTACGATCACCTGACCGGGGACAATACTTACGGTACCGAGCCCGTGCCCGTGCCCGTCGGCGAGTGGGTTCACCTCGAGTTCTATTTGAACTACGCGCCGCCGAGCGACACCGAGCTGGACCTGTACGTGAACGGTGAGCTCGCCGTCGAGGTGGACGGCCTCGGTGAGCCCGAGGATCCCTTCCTGGGCTGGAGCGTCGGCAACGGCTCGGGCGGCCTGGATCCGCCAGTCAGCACGATCTACGTGGACGACGCCGCCATCTCGACCGTGCGCCTCGGCCCGTAACGGAACGTCACTCGGGCGGCGTGCCGTAGACGAGCTCGCCGTCGCGGTACACCGTGATCGTTTCCGAGACGGTGAGCGTGCTCACGTCGGCGAACGAGTAGTCGTTGCTCTGCACGATGTCGTCGTTCGTGTAATTGGCGAGCTTGATCTCGGCCACGTCGGTCAAACGTAGAAACATGGAGTCGTCGGTGGTGAACGTGATCTTGACGTAGTGATCCGCGCCCGCCACCGGCTCCGCCATGGGCACGAGCTCGATCACGATGAACTCCGCCAGCGCCACGTGGCAGCACTTGACCGGATCGGGGATGGCGGCGCTGTTGAGACCCATCTCGTAGGGTTCGGTCACGACCTCGCCGTCGAGCTGCATGTAGTAGCGGATCTCGAGCTGACTGAGCAGCACGCTGGTCAGGATCTTGTTCTCGACCTCGATCGTCGGCTGCACGTCCTCCGACGTGGAACGAGGTTGGTAGCGGACCTCGAGCTCGACCTTGTCCTCGAGGCCAGGCTCGATCACGTAGGGCGGATTGACGCTCGTGCCAGCCGACCCGCCCATCGCTTCGCCGCCGGCACCGGGCGGCTCGCCGCTGCCGCCGTCGGCCTCGCTCCCGCCGCTCGAGGTGTTGCCCACGGCCGCCGCACCCGCAGCGGCGTTGCCGTCGCCAGCTTCGCCCGTCGCTCCGCTGCCAGCGTCCGAGCCCGTGCTCGTGCGCGGCGTCGCGTCGGAGCTCGAGTCCTTGGCGCAGCCGGAGCTCAGCGCGAAGAGCAGGACCGCACACGTGCGCTGGGCAAACGAGAATCTCGCGGGCATCCCAATCGACCTCGCGTCGTCTTCGAAGAACTATACGCCGCTGACGTCGCGCGCGCTCGGCAAAGTTTCGGCTGGTTACACCTACCCACCTGTCGCCCGCCGAGAGCGAACGAATTTTGACAACTCGAAGGCTCGTTCCGGCAAGCAGGCACAGCTAGACTGTGAGCGTCGATGAAGCGTCAGCGATCGACCGCATCCCTTGCGCTCGCTGCACTGACTCTGCTGCTGACAGCGGGTCCGGCGCACGGCGAGATAACGCAGCCCGACGGGCAGCAGATGCCGCTCGAAGCGATCGGCGACGCCAACTACATCGGCGACAACGACACCGACTTCGGCATGCTCTTCGTCGGATTGGAGAGCCTGTTCTCCTATCGCGGGGAGAACATCGATTGGTTCGCGGACGCCTCGGCACAGCCCGGCGTCTTCTCGCCCGTCTGCGACTTTTCCGGGCAGATGGTGCTGCGCGGCGGTGGCTGCTTGCTCGACCTCGCCTGGTACAACGCGGTCGAGAGCGGCGGCGCCGTACCAGCTGACGAGGAGCTCTACACGCTGGTGCCCAAGGAGAGCCTGGTCGGCGAATACTTCCCCATGGTCGGCGATCCGCCGCAGCAGACGTTCTCGGCCGCCGACATCCGAAACGATCCCAACTATGCCGGTGGCATGATCGGCTTCGCGGTGCGCGGCGGCGCCGGCAACTGCACGCAGACCAAGTTCTCGCAGGCAGAGCTGAACCTCGTCTGCTCCGGCTGCGCCACGCCCGGGCCATGGGTCTCCGCGCTGATCTGGCAGTCGACGGCCAAGCCCGACGCCTTCTACATCGGCTTCGAGGATCTGCCCTCGAGTGAGAGCTCGTTCACCGCCGGCGGCCAGTTCAAGAACGACGGCGACTTCAACGACTTCCTCTACTTCGTCACCGGCGTCGCCTGCGAGGGCGGTGGTGACGCCTGCACCACCGACGAGCCGGGTCAGTGCGCCGTCGGCCGAACGACGTGCGGCGGCGACGGCTGTCGCCGTACACTCGGCCCCTCCGCGGAGGTCTGCGACAACGTCGACAACGACTGCAACGGCAAGGTCGACGACGAGGCGCCGTGCGCCGACGGCCTGGTCTGCGCCGAGGGCAGCTGCGTTGCTCCCTGCAGCACCGGCGAATTTCCCTGCGCCGACGCCTACACCTGCGTCGACGGGCTGTGCGTGGAGACGAGCTGCCTCGACGTGGAGTGCGACGCCGGACAGATCTGCCGCGACGGTGAGTGCGGCGACGCCTGCAGCGGTGTCAGCTGCCCCGAAGGACAGGATTGCCAGCTCGGCCGCTGCCGCGACCTCTGCGCCGGCATCGAGTGTGAGAACGGCGCCGTCTGCGACAAGGGTGTTTGCGTCAGCCCCTGCAGCTGCAAGGCCTGTCCCGCGGGCAAGCAATGTCAGGACGACGGGCGCTGCCTCGACATGGCCTGCATGGACGTGGTCTGCGACAGCGGGCTCGTTTGCGTGGACGGCGAATGTGTCGACCCGTGTGACGGCGTCGTTTGCCCGGGCGGCGCTGCCTGCGTCAACGGCTTCTGCGAGGAGCCCGAGGGCGGCGAACCGAGCGGCAGTGGCGGCGGCATCACGATCGGCAGCGGTGGCACGAGCAGCACGCCGGATCCGAATCCGGGTAGCGGCGCGGACTCGAATGGCGAGCCCGGCGTCGGCCGCAACGTCGAGAACGACGCCGGCTGCGCCTGCCGCAGCTCGCACCGCGGCTCGCCCTGGGGCGCCGCGCTGGCCGGCGTCTTCATGCTGGCGCTGGCTACACGGCGGCGGCGTTCGACCGCCTAGTAATGCGGCGGTTTCTCGGCGGGCGGCGTGCCCGGATCCTCTTGCCGGCTGCGCAGGTTGACGAGCTCCTTGCTCAGGCTGTCGAGCGCGCGCTGCTGCGCGAAGACCACCTCGCTGAGCTCCTGAACCTGGCGCTCGAGATGCGTGTAGCGGATCTCCAGATCGATGAGTCGCGTGTCCATCAGCTGGGCGGAGTGTAGTAGGCGATGAACTTGGCCGCACCGTTGCCGGTGACCGTGAAGCCGTTCTGCAGCTGGGTCTCGTGGTTACGATCCACGGTCCGGTTGACGAACGGGGTGTCGGTGGAGAGCTCACCGAAGGCGGAGCAGGAGACGTCGGCGCCGCGGGCGAACATCGCCAGCCGGCCGCCGCCCTTCATGGCCGACGAGAACTTCACGGTCTCACTCTGACCCTTGTGCAAGGTGACGGGGCCGAACTGCTCCGTCCGCGTCTCGTCGCGCACGAAGTAGTAGAGCCTGATCATCGAGTTCATGGTCGAGCCGATCAGACCGTTGCTGAACTGCACGGCGCTACCGCGGCGGATGGTCACGTCCTGATCGATCAGGATGTCGTCCTCCTGGGCCTTGAGCGCCGAGAAGATGGCCTGGCGCACGGGCGTGATGATCTGCTCGGCACCGGGCAGGAGCTCGGGGCTGACGGCTGCAAAGGCCTCGACGCCCGCCTCCATCGCGCCGCGCATGTCGGCCGGCTTGCCGTCGTCGTCGTAGAACGCGAAACGAATGGTGCAGGCGGCGGCCCTGTTTTCCGGCGGGATCAGCGCCACGAGCGGCGGCTCGTTGAGCGAGAGGTTGGTCATCCATTCGAGCGAGCCGACCTTGTGCGGCGGCGCCCCGCTGGGCAGACCGTTCAGCGGATCACGCGTCACCTTGCCTTCGCCGTCGACGATGGTCGGGATCGACCACCAGTAGATCTCGCCGTCACCCCAGAAGTCGGTGTCGTCGATCACGTAGGCGCCCAGGATGTAGACACCGAAGAACGAGCGATCGATGTCGGACAGGGCCATCAGGCGCCCGCGCACCGCATCTTCGGCGCCGAGCCCGAGCTTCGACGCCAGCGCGTCGCTGAGCCCTATCTGCTCCTTGCTGCACAAGCGCTTCGCGATTTCGTCGATTTTCATGACCGCCAATCCTAACGCAACGCGATGAGAACGGCCATTATCAAGAAGCAGACCATCTGCACGGTAAAAAAGGCGAAACGCACCAGGACCGCGCGGCTTCTGCCGCTCAGCACGTGCGTGGTGCTCTGCAGCACGCGCATGGGCAACACCGTGAGCGCGAGGCCCTCGAACCAGGGGCTGTCGAGCCTGAGCACCGCGGCCAGCAGAACCAGCGCGGCGAAGACCGGCAGATTCTCGACGCAGTTCATGTGCGCGCGCATGGTGCGCTGGTAGCGCTCGCTGCCGTGCGGCAGCGTTGGCACGAAGGAATTGACGGCGGCCTTTTCGACGGTGACGGCGCGCAGGCGCGGCAAGCCGATGCCCAGCAAGACGAGCAGCAGCGTCCAGACCGTGAAACCGAGCAAGGACCAGAGCGAGTACGCCAATCGGCGCTCACGCTAGCTCAGGTCGAGCTCACCCAGGTAGTCGTCCTTGCCGAGATCGACGCCGTTGTGACGCAGGATGGCGTAGGCAGTCGTCAGGTGAAAGTAGAAGTCCGGTAGCTGGAGCTCCCTCAGGTAAGCGCTGCCGGCCATGCGCTTGCCGTC
>DATLIL010000103.1:0-3829 GCA_035539475.1 Polyangiaceae bacterium | reverse complement strand
TTGCGCTGGCGGCTGGCGTTGATCGGGTTGCGCGCGATCAGCGTCGTCTGTCCGCCGAAGTCGCTGTAGCTGTTGGGCTCGAGCGTGATCCAGGTCGGGGTCGCCGGCAGCGTCTGCAGCGTCTCCTCCTCCGCATAGCGGAGGCCAGTGACGTTGCTGTCGATCTTCGCGTGCGTTCCGGACATATCGCGTGCTCCTACTTCTGCTCGTCGTACGAGAACTCAACGAGGACGTTCACCTGGTACCAGCCAGCCTGACCAGGAACCTCGTTGACACGCACGTCCCGAAACCATACTCCTCCAGGTGAGGCCTGGCCCTCGTAGGCGTCTGCGGCGATCTTACTCAGTTGGTCGGCAAGTGCAAAGCCCCTTCCTCTCGGGACGTGCACCTGCACGAAGATGGTGCCCTGGCGAGTGAAGCGACGGTTGCCTGGAGTGCCCAGGGTATGTCCGCCGCCGCCCGCATGGCGGATGTAGACCGCACCGTAGGGACCGTCGCTGGGCTTCGCGCCGACCACGTCCTCCCACAGCATCGGGTAGGTCGTCGGGTCCCACGCGGCCTTCAGCAGCGTCAGGATCTCGTCGCGCGCCTGGGCGTAGGTGAGGCTCATCGACCGATCCCCACGAAGTAGAGAATGGTCTGCTCCGCTGGCCGCAACTTCTCAACGAAGAGGATGCGCCACACCACGTCGCCCTCGAGGACGCGGTGGTAGGTCTCAAGGTTCTCGGGGTCGTCCTCGCCGGGCTCGGCGATGAGGATCTGCTCGAGATCCTTGACCATGTCGTTCGACTTGGCCGTGAGGCCCAGGGCGGCTGCGCCGGAGGGCGGCACCGCAGCTGCGTAGACCTGCACGGAGCTCGCTACAAGGTCCTCGGCAGCCGGGCCTCGCCACGGCTTGGCCGCGTCCTCGGGGCCAGCGCTGAGCAGCTCCAGCGTGACCTGCCGACCCATCAGTCGGATGAGCCGCTTGGCCGTGGCGATCTGGGCGCTGTAGTCTGCCACGTCACGCCCTGACCACGTGGTTGGTTGGCCGCACGAGGCCGCGCAGCAGCATGTCCGCCGCTGGGTAGGGCTTGAGCCCGGCGACGACGGAGCCGGTTTGGCCACCGTCCTGGTAGACGGTCTCCGTCTCGAGCGGCCCAACCTTCTCGCGCAGGCTCTTGAGCACCTGCCCCGTCTCGGTCGTCGTGGGGTCCGGAGCGAGCTCGCCGGCCAGCGCGCGCAGTGCATACTCCGCGACGGCACGCTTCAGGTTCAGCGGCACGCCATCGTAGTACGTCATCGTCTTCTCATTGAAGACGTACAGGCGCGGCCACTTCAGGGCCTGCGGCGTCTCAGGAAACTCCGGGATGCCCAGGAAGGTCCAGCGGGTCTCGACGTAGTCCATGGCGCGGATGATCGCCGCTTCCTTGACCGCGTCGCTGCCGGTCCACGCCGCGTTGCCGCGCTCGGTGAAGTAGGCGTCGACGAAGTCCACGTCCACGTAGCTGTTCGCGTTCTCGAGGCCGGTGTCGTCCTCGACCACCAGGGTCATGTCAGGTCCCCCGTCGCGATCGGGCTGGGTCGGCGCCACTGGTCGAGCACGTGGAGCGTGGCGGCGCAGGCCGGCGCCGAGCTGTTGCCGACGCTGACGACGTGGCCGCGCTCGGCCCACTGCAGCGAGTGGGCAGCGCCGGCTTCGAGCGCCGGGATCTCCATGTCGCGGCCATCGACGGTCACGACAACATCGCCGGCCTCGACCGCCTCGTCGAAGCTGATGGCCAGCTCGGCGCGCGCCGGGACGACGAAGTCGTCGAGGGACTCGAGGTCAGCCGCAGAGCCCAGGTCGTCTGGCGCCGCGATGAGGGCGGCGTAGGCCGACAGGTCCTGCGCGCGCCTCCGGCGGCGTCGCGCCGCGAACAGGCGCGCGAGCAGGTTCATCTCGCGGGACGGTTCTGCCCGTGACCACGCTTGCGGGCGAGAGCAGCGTCGATGCGCGCTCGCACGTCCAGCATGGCCGGGCCGATGCCCGCCGCTCGAAGGGCCTCAGCCCGCACTCCGCGCTCCTCACGCATCCGCTGCTGGCCTGCCAGGTAGGTCATGATGGCCTTCTGGTTGGCATGCGGATCGGCGCCAGCCTTCTCCGCCTCGGCCAGCTTGCGGTCGCGCTCCGCCTGCGCCTTCGCCAGCAGCACCTGGGCTGCAGCGAGCTGCGCGTTGGCAGCGGCGAGTGCCGCCTCCGCTGAGTCGAGCTCGCTCAGCCCTTCTTCCCGCCCTTGGACGGCTTCGGCTGGGGCTTCCCGTTCACCTTCGTCGGCTTCGGCTGCGGCTTCTTGGCCATCGGTCTCGTCCTTGATCTCGGGAGCACCCTGCTCCGGCAGCTGGGGATTGTCACGCTTGAAGAGCGGCGCGGCGGCGGACACCTCCACGCGCTTCACCACCCGACCAAGGATCTCCTGCAGCGCCTCGAGTCGGGGCGAGCCGTCCGTCGTCCAGTGGGCGTCGACGTCGGTGTCGAGCTGCACCAGGGCTGCGAGGATGTCCTTGGTCACGTGGTAGCTCCGTTCTGGTTAGTCGTCACCCAGCACGATGTATGCCAGGTGGATCACGCCGTTGGCCGTCACCGGCTCGTTGTCGGCGCTGATGTTGGCGTCGTCGATGAGCAGGTTCAGGTTCAGCTCCAGGGAGCCGTCGGTGTTGTCGTAGGTGGTGCCACAGACCGAGGCGGTCATGACACCACGCACGCGAGGGGAAACGCTCGCCGTCGCCGCGCCCAGCGGGGTGGACGGGATGATGTCGATGTCGCCGCTGGCCAGCGTCGCGTCCGCCGTGGCGGTCGTGCCGATGGAGTAGTCGCCGTCGAAGGTCGTCGAGATCGTGCCGCCAGCGGTGAACTGGAGGTAGGAGACCGCACCCAGGAGGAGGATGTTGCCCTCGGGCAGATCGCCAGCCACGACGCTGTTCCAGCCGACGCCCGTGGCGCCGTCCACGAGCAGGGCCAGATTGCTGACCGTGATCGTCTGCCTGATGACGTCCTGTCGGGCGGCTGCGCCGCGAGCCGAGGAACGGGGTAGGCCCTTGCCCATGTGTCGCTTCCTTCGCGTCTGTGGAGAAAGGGCCGACCTTTCGGCCGGCCCTATCGGATCAGGCCTCGCGGGTGATGAGCCGCGCGATCTTGATCTGCTTGCGCTCCGGATAGACGCGCATCCAGCTGCCGGCGGCAGCAAGGTTGTTGGAGGTGGCGGCGTTGGTCGGGCCACCGTTGGGCGAGGTGCCGGCGTACTTCAGGCCGACGGGATGCAGCGCCCACTCGACTCGGTTGTAGAGCACCTCCTGGCCGCCACCGTTGCCGGCGCCAGCGATGCGCTGCACCTCGGTCGGCACCGCCGGGCTGCCCACGCCGAGGCGGACCGCGCCAGCGCCGAAGAGCCAGCTGTCATAGACCGAGCCGGTCTTCGGCATGCCGTCGTCGACGATCACCTGCCGGCCGAGGAAGGTCGGGATGGTGATCCGGCCCTCGCTGTCGGGGATGAAGTCGATCAGGTTGTTCTTCTGCATGCGGCTGTAGACCACGGAGTGGACCATCACCATGGTCAGGTCCTCCATGGAGTCGCCCATCGTCACGGCCGCGTCGATGAACGCCTCGGCCGAGAAGTTGGTCACGCCATCCACGAAGCCGCCGCCGGAGATGTCGACGGTCATGTCGTTCTGCGTGTGCTCGGAGCCAGCCGGCGCAGCCGCGTTGTCCGCGAAGACGCCGGTGATGGTCGCGACGAACGCGGCCTGCTGGCGACGCGCCCAGTAGGCGGCGACGCGCTGGGCGATGGAGCCCATCGGGTCGGCACCAGTG
>DATLIL010000102.1:0-5816 GCA_035539475.1 Polyangiaceae bacterium | reverse complement strand
TCACACCGGCCTGCGGCACGACGACCATGCGCTCGCCCCCGCAGATCACCGCTCCGCCGTCGAGGCCGAGGCTACAGCGTCCCTGCGCCTGCTTGCGACGCGGCAACGTGGTGTGCAGCGGGTAGGCGCGCGTGGCGCCGTCGAGCGACGCCACGAACAGCCAATCCTTGCCGCTCGCGACGGCGCTGATGGGCTGGCCGCCACCCAGGAAGTCGCCGAGCGGGCGGCCGTCGCTGGTCGAGACGACGTGCAGACGATGCCCGGGGCCTTCCAGCGTCACAGCCGAGAAATCCTCGAGAAAGTGAGTGACGCTGCTGGCGACGGCGAAGTCGGCGATGCGGTGCAGCGCGGCGTCGAAGAGCACCGCGCGGCCGTCGTCTCCGAAGCTCACCAGGTGCTCGGCGTCCGGCGCGGCCACGAGCTTGCGCACCGAAGCGCGATGCGCCGGTACCGCATCACCCGCGGACCAGCGCCCGCTCTGTTCCTGAGCCAAGACGAGCTCGCCGCGCTCGTTGCCGAGGACGAGCTTCGAGCCGAGCCAGCCGAGCGCAGTGAGGGGCGCAGAGTCCTTCAGCGTGAGCTCGAACTTCGCTTCCTTGACGGAGCCGGCGACGCGATTGCCCTGCACCCCGGCGACGCTCTCGCCGCGCGGGTCGAGCTCGACGGCGGGGCCCTGCCACTGCCAGACCTGCTGCGCAGCCTTGGTCCCCAGCGAAATCTGGACGAGCGAGTGGGCGCTCTGCGCTTGGTTCGAGCAGAGCACGCGCAGGGTGTCGGCCTCGGGCCGCGCCAGCCGTCGCACGCCGCCGTCGCAGTGGGCGAGAGAGTCGGGAGCTGCGCCGGGCCCGGCGCGCCAGAGCTCGCCGCGCACGTTGCCGAAGATCATGCCCTCGCCGAGCAGGAGCAGCGCCGTCGGCGGCAAGCCGTGCGGCAGCGCGTAGCGCTCGCGCTTTGGCCCGGCGATCTCGAGCAGGTGCAGCGCCTCGCTGCCCCAGGTCACGACGAAGCGCTGGTCCTCGCTCACGCGGACCCCGCCGGCGCCGCCGGGATGCAGCGGCAGCGCCACGGCCACGCCGCGCTGGCGGGCAGCCCAGCCAATGGCGTCGAGCTTGGGGTTCTCGCCGAGAGCGCGGCTCTTGTGCGCGGCGCGCAGCGCCGCCAGCGGGTCGCTCTCGAGCTCGAGCTCGGCGATGCGCAGCTCGCGCGCCTGGATCTCGGCGCGCAAGCTGGTGCGGGCCTTGGTCGCCGAGGCGCGCTCGGCGTCGAGCTGGGCGCGTAGATCGCGGCGACCGAGCAGCGCAACGACCGTGACCAGCGCCATCACGAACACCGCCGTGCCGATGCCCACGCGACGAAGCCAGCGCCGCCGCCGGCCCTGGTTGCGCACGCGCCCGATGAACTCGAGCTCGAGCTCGCCGAAGCGCGCCTCGGTGGCGAGGAACCAGGCCACCAGGCGATCGGCCTGCTCGCCGTGCCAGAGCGCGCCGTCCGGCCGCCCCTGCGCGTCCCACTCGCGCGCGGCCGCGGCCACGCGCTCGCGCAGCACCTTGTCTTCACCCTGCGACGCCAGTGCGGCCTGCAAGAACGGCCAGCGCTCGATCAAGAGCGGGCTGATGAGCTCGAGCTCGTCGCCGAGCTCGACCAGGAGCTTGCTCTCGATCAGGAGCGCGAGCACTCCGGACGCCTCCGTGCGGAACTCGAGCAGCGCCGAGCGCAGCACGCGCTGGGCGCGGCGGTCGGCGGAGACGAAGTGCGAGAGCAGGTCCTCCGCGCTCCCGCGCTGCTTGTCGCCCATGGCCTGCACGACCGAGTCGGCGTAGCGCACGAGCAGGGCCGTGAAGCCGCCCTGGGCCTGGAGCTCGGCCGGCCGCAGCCGCTTGCCCGCCTCGTCGCGATCGCGCCAGAGGCTGCTGAGCAGCAGCCCCACGAGCCAGGCGCCGTGGCGTTGCGCAGCAACCTCGCGCACGAGCTTTTCGAGGAGCTCGGGCTCACCCGCAGCGAAACCGGCCACCGCCAGCGCCTGGGTCACGGCCTCGTTCAGCGCTGCCGGTGCCAGCGGCTGCACCGGCACGAAGCCGCGCGCGAAGAACTGCTTCAGATCGAAGGCGCCGAGCAGGTCGTCCAGCGCCTCGACGCGCAGGCAGCAGAGCACCCGGATGTCCGGAGCCGCATTTTCTGCGAGCCGCGCGATGATCTCGGCGAAGCGCCGCGCCTCGCCCGCCTGTTCGCATTCGCGCGCCAGCGCCTCGAGCTGATCGACCACGAGCAGGAGCCCGGCCGCGCCCGCCAGGCGCCGGCGCACGACATCGAGGGCGGCCAGAGCGGACTCCTCGAAGGCGCGCTTGAGCTCGTCTTCGTCTCCGCCCAGCGCGGCATTGAGCGCGGCGCTGAGAGCACGCAGCGGCCGGCGCGATGGCTCGACCACCGCCACCGCGAAGCGAATGCCGCCGCCCAGCACGCCTTCGCGGATACGCGGCACCACGCCGGCGAGCGCCAGGCTCGTCTTGCCCGAACCGGCAGGCCCGACCAGCGCGATGCCGGCGTCGGAGCGAAAGCGTTCGGTGACCTCGGCGATCTCGGCGTCGCGTCCGAACAGCACGTCGCGCTCGCTCTCGGAGTACGCCCCGAGCCCGCGAAACGGCCCCGTACCCGGCAGCCGCCGCGGTCGCGCCGCCTCTTGCAGCGCCACGAGCTCGTGCAGCAGCAGCGCGGCCGACTCCGGGCGCTGCGTGGGATCCTTGGCGATCAGCCGATCGATCAGGCCCGCCAGACCGGGCATCACGTCGGGCCGTGCTTCGCGCAAGCGTGGAGCGGGAGCGTCCGACTTGGCGTATTCCATCAGCCCGCGGATACCGAGCGGGCCGGTCGGAAACGCCGCGCTGAGCGCGTAGTAGAAGGTGACCCCGAGCGCGTAGAGATCGCTGCGCGGGCTCGCTGTCTGCCCCTTCCACAGCTCCGGCGAGAGAAAGAGCGGCGTGCCCCCGACCGCGTTCGAGTCGAGGTTGGGATCGTTCATCAGCGTCTCGGGCCGCGCGCGATCCGCGGTGGCGAGACCGAAGTCGATCAACTTGAGCGCGCCCGTGCGCCCGAGGCCGGCCTCGACCACGAAGATGTTGTCCGGCTTGATGTCGCGGTGCAGGAGCCCGAGCTCGTGCGCGGCGGCGAGCCCGCGGGTCGCCTCGAGCATGAGCGCCAGCGCCTGCTCGCTGGAGAGGCGCCCGCCCGCTTCGGCCACGAGCTCTGCGAGCGATTTGCCCTCGAGGTACTCCATCGCCAGACAGGCGTGGCCCTCGAGCGAGTAGCTCGCGAACACCTGCACGACGTTCGGGTGCGAGAGCTTGGCCAGCACGCGGCCCTCGCGCATGAACTGACGAATGAGCTCGACCTCGCTGGCGAGCTCGGGGCGCAAGAACTTGAGCAGCTCCCAGCGCCCGAAGCTCTCGTTGAAGCCGCGCGCGACCCAGCCCATGCTCCCCTGAGCGTCGAGCGCCACGACCTGTGAGTACGGCCCGAAGGGCCGAAGCTCGAGCGGCGCCCCCGTCGATACCGGGCGCGGCCCCGAGGCGTGCTGCCCGCTACCGCCCGTGTCGAACATGGTCGGCGCCGAAGCCAGCGAGGACGTCGGGGGCGGGTGATCGCTCGCGCCCACGGCCGGCAGCGTTCGGGTCGACGGCTGGTCGACCGCACTCAGCGCCGGCATGGTGCGGGCGGAGGCTATTGAGAGCGGCGGGGGCTCGGCCTCCGGGTCCCTCGCGTCATCCCGATCGGGAGGCGCCATGCAGAAGCCCGCATCGGACCAGGCCGGCCCGGGGACGTCAAATGGCCGCCCCTGCCCGAACTATTCCAGCCGGACCGGAGCTAGGTGGCCGAAACACAATGTGTGATCGCAACCACAGGGAGCGGACACCAAGGCCTCGTTCCGGGACTCGTGGATCCAAGGAGGAAGTCCGCCATGCGACGCGCCACCATCGCGGGGATTGCGCTCTGTCTCTCGCCCCTCGGCTACGCCGCAGGCTGCGCTCAGCAAGAGGAGGGCACCGAACCGCCCGACGTCACGGCCCGGGGCGGAAGCTCCACCGACGGCGGCAGCGGCGGGAACGGGGGCAGCGCGACCTCGAAAGGCGGCAGCGCCGGCACCGCCAGCACCGGCAAGGGCGGCAGCCCGAGCGCGGGTAGCGGCGGCAGCGCCGGCTTGACCGCCAGCGCCGGCACGGCGGGCGGCAGCTCGACCGAGGGCGGCGCCGGCGGCGCGCCTCAAGGCACCGGCGGCGACGACGGCACCTGCACGGACCACGCCGAGTGCGACGACGACAACCCCTGCACCGACGACGCCTGCAACCTCGGCACCTGCCAGAACAGCGCCAACGAAGACGACTGTCCCGACGACGGCGACCTCTGCACCAACGACGTCTGCGACGACAAGGCTTGCACCCACCCCGACACCGGCCTGTGCGAGTGCGACGTGGACGACGACTGCGACGACAACAACGAGTGCACCGACGACTCCTGCGCGCACGACAAGACTTGCCTCAACGAGGCCAACACCGATCCCTGCGCGACCGACGACAACGAGTGCACCGACGACGTCTGCGAAGACAAGGCGTGTAAACACAACGCCAACACCGGCTCCTGCACCGACGACGGCACCGACTGCACCGACGACATGTGCAGCGGCGGCAGCTGCCAGCACACCAACAACCTGACCTGCGAGTGCGTCGTCCCCGGTGACTGCGACGCCCTCGAAAACGACCCGGACAACTGCACCTTCAATCGCTGCAGCGCGGGCGGCACCTGTGACTTCGTCGACAACGACAGCTGCGACGCCGGCACGGAGTTCGTCGTCAACAACTTCAACAGCGCAGCTGACTGGGGCACGACCGGCACTGGCGTCACCACCCCCGGCGGCCGACCGCTGACGTTCACCGGCTTCACCAACACCAACCTCGAAGGCAACGCCAACGTCTACCTGGCCGACGCCGACGGCGCCTCGATCACGATGGACGTCGCCTCGATGGCAGGCCTCGACAGACTGGCGATCATCATTCAGTCGCAGTCGACCGGCACCGCCAGCATGGTGAAGGTCGGCGTCTTCGACGGCACCTGGCACGACATCACCATCTCCTCCCTCGGCGTCACCATCAGCCAGAACCAGTACGGCACGATCGAGATCCCCCTGCTCGACTACGACATCCCGCTCGCCGGCATCACCCAGATGCGCCTCGTGTTCTCACCGACCGGCGGCGAGAAGATCTGGCGCATCGATCACGTCGAGGTCCGAAACTAGGGACGGTCCCTGATCGCCAGGCGCCGCCCCACCTTCGCGATCATGTCGAGTAGCTTCTCGTACTCGTCGAGCACCCGCCGCGCCTGCTCCAGCACGTACCGGCACTCGTGCGCCACGTAGGTATTGTAAAACCCTCGGTCGAAGACCTCGAATCCGCAGCGCCGCTCGAGCTCCCGCGCCCCTTCGCTGACCGTCGCCTGACTGACCCCGAGCTTCCTGGCCGCCGCCCGCAAGCTATGCGTGCGCGACACCACGAGCAGCAACCTCAGCTGCTTCAACGTCGGCTCATCGAGCTTCCTGCTCGAAGCCCGGCTCCCCAGCTCCCTCCCCAGCTCTTCGTCCGTGTGCCCTTTGAGCTTCATGCTCGAAGGTCGGCACCTCCGCGCCTCCAGTTCACTACTAACCGCTCCCCCGCCCACCTTTTTCTGCGCGCAGTGGCTTCTGGTTGGTGAACACGCCGCCCACGACACCGCCTGCCGCTCATCAAGTCAGGCGGGCGCTGGCACCACTTCAGCGTGCTCCCCCGCCCTCG
>DATLIL010000101.1:0-3344 GCA_035539475.1 Polyangiaceae bacterium | reverse complement strand
CGACCAGCGAGGACCGCTGCGCGACGCCGCCCGGCGGCGCGGCGCCTTCGGGAGAGACCTCGCGACGCACATCGGCGAGCTCGGTGGAACACCCGCTCGCCACGGTTCCGTGAGACCGAAGCTCAGAGCTCTGGTCCAACGCGTCAACCGCGCCCTGGTAGGAGGCACGGTGGGCGACGCCTACCACGGGCTGGCGGCGGCAGAGGCGCGGACCGAAGCTCTGTACGCCGAGGTCCTCGAACACCCGCTACCGCCCGACGCTCGCGTGACCGTCGAGCGCCAGCACGACGAGATCGCCCGAGACCAGAGTGCCTTCCGGCGCCAGCAGTGGGCGCCCGGTCCGGGGCAAGTCATGGCCGCCCCCGAGCGGACCGCGAGGCCCGCGGTATCCGCTCACCCGACGCCTCCCGCGCATGGGCCAGGGCACCTCGCTCAGTGGGCGGACGACGGTGGCTGGCAGCCCGGATGGAGGGACGACGAATGAGTCTCTCGAGTCAGGGTGCCATGACCCAAGTAGAAGAGTTGCAGGCGGCCTGTTACGACGTTGCTCGTGAGACGATGCGGGGTCGGCGGCCCGTCGACGCCGATGAGATCCAGCGGCTGGCCGAGAGGTTCTTTGAGCTAGCGACCGAGCAGATGCAGTACGTCGAAGGCAGGGGGCATCCCGGCGCTGTGGTCCTTCGTGCCGTCCGCTACCTCGGTGGCGCCCATGCGATCCTGCCAACGCGGGACACCGTTTTCTGGTTCGCTGACATGCTTTCAGTGCTCGTGGAGCTGGCGTGTCCCCATTCACAACCCTCCCCGGGTAACGCGCAGTTCTACGCGGATCTGGTGCGCTCGCTGACGGAGGCGTTGGCGTCTCTTGCGGATCCAGGGGTCGCGGATAGCCCGGCAGGCGGCTGATGACCCGTCCGCCGCGTCACTAGGTGCCGGGCGTCAGGGGCCACGCTTCCAGTCGATCAAAGTGCCGATCACGGACGCCAGGCGAGCGGCGTCGACGGGCTTGGGAATGTGGAGCTGATAGCCGGCCTCCAGCGCCCGCTGCCGATCGTCGTCGCTGGCCAGTGCGGTGAGCGCGGCGGCTGGAACGGCTCCGCCCCGGGCGGGCGCCAGAAGCCGGACCTTTTGGATGAAGCTGAACCCGTCCTCTTCAGGCATCGCGATATCGGAGAGGATTGCCTGTGGACGGAATTCAGCCAGTGTCGCGAGCCCGGCGGCGGCGCTCGGCGTGGCTCGCACGTCGACGCCCAGCGCGTCGAGCATGGCCGCGTAGGACTCGCGCGTGTCATCGTCGTCTTCGACGAGCAGGACACGCACGCCCTTGATGTCGCGCGTGATCGTTCGGGACAGGTCCGCAAACCTCGCGGAGTGGGGGGAGCCGAGCGGGAGCGTGACGCGAAACGTGGCCCCCTTTCCCTCCCCAGCACTCTCGACGCGTACCTCGCCCCCGTGAACGTCCACGATGTGGCGTACAATCGACAGCCCCAGGCCCAGGCCTCCGTGCGTCCGCGTGCTGGAGCTATCGGCCTGGACGAAGCGCGCGAAGAGCTGCGGCAGGATATCCGGCCGGATGCCCATGCCCGTGTCGCTGACCGTGAGCTCGGCTCGTTCGCCGACTCGCTCGAGTGTGACGGAGACGCTCCGGCCGTTGGGCGTGAATTTGACGGCGTTGGTGAGCAGGTTGTTCACGACCTGAAGCAGGCGGGACGCATCGCCGTACAGGGTGCCCAGAGATCTCTCGATCGAAACGTTCAGCTGCAGCTGCTTCGCCTCCGCCGCCGGTCGTGCAAGGTCGACCGCCTCTTCGACGACCGCCGCGAAATCGACTGGGCCGAGGTCCAGGATGAGCTTCCCCGAGACGATGCGCGACACGTCGAGCAGATCGCCAATGAGCTTGGCCTGGGCGTTGGCGGCGCGCTCGATCGACGCGCTGGGCCGCTCGATTCGAGGTTCATCGACGGCGAGCCGCTTGAGCAGCTGCGCAGACATCAAGATGGTGCTCAGCGGCGTCCTGAGCTCGTGCGAGAGCGTGGCGAGGAACAGGTCCTTGGCACGAGTCGCCCGCTCGGCCTCGACGCGAGCCTGCTTCTCCGAGGCCAGGAGCTGTGCTCGCTCGGCCTCGAGCGAACGGACGCTCGTGACGTCGTCGACCGTGACCAGGAGCATGCGTGCGTCTTCGCCCCACACGATGGGGCGCCCGCTGACCGAGAAAAGCCTTCGGCCCACATTGGGTAGATCGCTGGCGAGCTCGAGCTCGGTGAAGCGCTTTCGCTGCTGGAGGGCCGCCTGTAACGCTCGCTCGAGCGCCGGCTCGCGCCAGAGCGTGGCGGCGAGCTCCGAGAGGGGGCTGCCCTCGGTGGCGCGGGCCGACGACGCGAAGGTCTCGTAGAAGGCCTGATTGGCCGACACCACGCGCAGCCCCGAGTCCAGGACGACCAGGGCCGCGGTCACCGTCTCGACGATGCTCCTCGCGTAGTCGCGCGCGCCCTCCGCATCTCCGAGCGCACGCTTGATGACGTCGACGTCGACGAACGAGAGGACCGCGCCGTCGAGCCTGTTGTCGGAGGTGCGGTAGGGCCTTATCTGCAGACGGAACCAGCGGCCATCCAGCCCCTGCACCTCCCACTCCCTGGGCGATAGGCTCTCCAGGACCTCTCGGATCATGCTCTCGAGATCATCCAGCTTGAGCTTGAGCTTGAGATCGGCGATCGGGCGACCAAGGTCCCCCGGGATGAAGCTGGCAATGTTCTTCACGGTCGGGGTGAAGCGGCGGACGCAGAGCTGCATGTCGACGATGATGACCGGGATCTCGACGCTGGAGAGAACGTTGACCATGTCGTTCGCGATCTGGTCGAGCTCCAGGTTGCGGTGGCGGAGCTGGTCGTTCACCGTGGAGAGCTCCTCGTTGGTGGACTGCAGCTCCTCCTTGGCGCTCTGGAGCTCCTCGTTGGTGGCCTGCAACTCCTCGTTCGCGGCCACGAGCTCGGTGTTGGCGGTGGCGAGGTCGTCCGTGGTCGCCTGGTGCTCGGAGATCAACGACTGGAGGTAGTCCCTGGTCGCGATGAGCTCGGCTCTGGTCCGCACTGCCTCGTCCGCCAGGTCGTCTGCCACTGGCTGTCGGGCGCGCGGTGCCTCGCCGCGATCCGTCGCGGCGTCCGCGTCGATGAAGAGAATGAGAAAATAGCCTTGCCCGGCCTCGTGGGTCGCGCCGAGCGGCAGCACCTCCAGATCGAACGGCGGTGTGTCCGAGCCGGGCCCCGCGCGCAACCCCGGCCTGCGCACGACCGCCCCTCCGGATTTCGCGGCCTCGACCGCCTCGTGCAGGTGAGCGGCCAGTCCGCCTC
>DATLIL010000100.1:0-7334 GCA_035539475.1 Polyangiaceae bacterium | reverse complement strand
TGGCGTTGTCGATCGAGAGATCTTCGATACCGACACCGTCGACCTGATCGGCGTTCCACCACGCGCCCGGATTCTGCCCACTGCGCCAGTTCGGCATATGCAGTCCAGGCGAGATAGTCACGTCCGTCCCATTGATCGCTTCGACACGCACGACCTGGAGCTGTTCGCGTCGTGGTGTGGTGGGCCGCCCGCCGCCTGCGGGACCGCCGTAGCAGGTCGCCGTCGTGGAGTTGTTCCACACGTCGCCCGTGTCGGCGGGGACGGTGAAGTCTCCTTCGATGCGCGCATCCTCGTAGCGACCAACCGCGACCTCGACGAGGCTGTCCACGAAGGGCGCTTCCGCGAGGACCTCTACTATCGCTTGAACGTCTTGCACGTGCCTCTTCCGCCGCTCCGCTCTCGCGGAGGCGACGTGATGATACTGGCGCAGCACTTCGTCGTGCGGTTCGCTCAGCAGCTGAGCAGGGCAGTCCAGGGCATCTCGGAGGCTGCCGCGCATCGATTGATGGCGTATCCCTGGCCGGGCAACGTGAGAGAGCTTCGCAATTGCATCGAGCGAGCGGTCGCGCTCACGCGCTTCGACCACCTGGCGGCAGAGGACCTTCCGGAAAGGATCAAGACCTTCGAACCACGTCACGTGGTGGTCGCCGGTGACACGCTGGAAGAGCTCGTCCCCCTGGAAGAAGTCGAACGCCGCTATATCCTCCGCGTTCTGCAAGCCGCGGGCGGGAACAAGTCACTTGCCGCGCAGCGCTTGGGTGTCAGCCGTCGCACGCTCTACCGCAAGTTGGGCGAGTACGGTGTCGACTGAATGGTCTGAGCTGACTCCTTTTGGCACAATGGCTCGAAGGGAGCCGGCACGCTGGAGGGCACCTCCCTCGTGATCAAGCGAAAGCGCCTGGTCTCCTTGGCCGGTGTCGCCCGGCACGCAACCTGCACTGCCGTGCAGCGTGTCTTCGGAAGTCCTCGCGTTGGTCGCTGAACGCGACCCAGCTCTGCGCCAGCTCACAGGGTCGGTCTTGCGGCAGGCAGGCTACGACGTGCGCGAGTGCTCCAACGCGCTGCAGTTGAAAGCAGAGTTGTATTCGAGTCCGGTCCTGGCGACGGAGAACGCACTGCTCGTCCTGAGTGCCGACATTGCAGCCCAATGTGCGAGCGAGCTCCGCATGCTCGAGCGCGCTCGCGCCGCGACTCCCCGACATCCTCCTGCCTACGTCTTCGTCTGCGAGTTCGGCGCGCTCAAGCAGTTCACGCCTCCCGGCGTCAGCGAGCACGAGGTGGCGGCCGTGCTCGAAAAACCCTTCGACGTGGACGAGCTCGAACGCGTGGCTCTGCGCTGCCTGGCCCGGAAGGCCCCGGGGCGAGCACAGGAATGGAAGCCCTAGATCGATACCATGTGCGGCATCATCGCTACCTTCTCGACCCAAGGTGTCCCCGATAGTCAGTACTTGCAGGAGTTGGCATTGCGGTGCCTGGCTCATCGAGGGCCGGACGGCGTGGGCACGCTGTCCTTGGGACATGCTGGCTCCGCGCACACTCGCCTGGCCATCGTGGATCTCGTCGGCGGGCAGCAACCGATGCGCGGTGAGCATGACCGTTCGCTCCTGGTTTGTAACGGCGAAATCTACAATCACGGCTCGCTCCGCGAGCGTCTCGAGGCGAAGCACGTCTTTCGCAGCAAGTCCGACTCTGAGGTCGTGCTTCACCTCTACGAGGACCACGGGCCGGAATGTGCTGCCAAGCTCGACGGCATGTTCGCGTTCTTCGTCAGTGATGGGCACCGCTTCGTGGCGGCGCGAGATCCGCTCGGAATCAAGCCGCTCTACTACGGCCCGGGAAGGGCTGGTGGACTTTGGCTCGCGTCCGAGTTCAAGGCTCTGCTCGAGCCATGCGAAACCTTCGCCGCCCTTCCGCCGGGTAGTGTGCTCACGGAACGCGGTGAGGTGACGCGCTGGTTTCGTCCCGGTTGGGAGGAACGCATCGGCACTCAGCAAACATTCACGCCGAGCGATCTCCTCGGCCGCCTACGCCGCAGCGTGGAGAAGCGCTTGATGAGCGATGTCCCCATGGGCGCCTTCCTGTCTGGCGGACTGGATTCGAGCATCGTCACGGCGCTGGCGCGTCCGCATCTTCGAAGCCTCAAGACGTTCGCCGTGGGCTTGAAAGGGACCCCGGACCTCGAAGCGGCACGCATCGCGTCCCACGCACTGAGCACCAAGCACCACGAGCGGACGTATACGGTCCATGACGTAGCTCGTCACTTGCCCAAGATCATCCACCACCTGGAGTCTTACGACGCCGCCCTGATCCGCAGCGCCGTCCCGTGCTACTTCCTCGCGGAGCTTACGGCCGAGCACGTCAAGGTCGTGCTCACGGGTGAGGGGGCCGATGAGCTCTTCGCCGGCTACGGCTATTTCAAGAACATTGACGATCCGGCGGCCTTGCACGCGGAATGCGCGGGGCTCCTGCTCGGTCTCCACGCCATGAATCTCCAGCGAGTCGACCGCATGACGATGGCTCATGGAGTCGAGGCACGGGTGCCGTTTCTGGACGTGGAGTTCGTTGATTGGGCCATGAGTATTGCGCCTGAGCTGAAGCTCGTGCGGCCGGGACGGCCGGAAAAGCAAATGCTGCGCGAGGCGGCGCGCGACCTCCTGCCCGCCGAGATCGCCCACCGGCCCAAGCTCGAGTTCTCACAGGGAACGGGTGCAGGTGACGTTCTGTCGTCTTACGCAGAAGCTCAGGTCAGCGACGGGGACCTGACGAGCGCTGGCCGACGCTTTCCCCTCGACCCGCCAAAGTCCAAGGAGGAGCTCCTTTATCGGCGGATCTTCGACGAGGTCTTACCTGGCGAAGCGGCGCGGCGAAGCGTTCGGCGCTGGCGAGGCAAACCAAACCGAGCGACTACGGCTGAAATGGAGGCACCGTGACGATGGGTGAGATCAATCCCGATGCGAGCGGCTCGTGGACGTACTCTGAGACAGTAGCTCGTGGGCACTACGCGACGAACCACGGCGGGCTGTTCGGCAAGCACGACAACGTGCGCACGTACTGGGAGGACGAGGTCACTCGCTCCATGTTGCGACCCTTCGTCAAAGAGCGCATTGTCGCATGCGCGGCGGCCAATCGCCGTGTCCGTGTCGTTGATCTCGGTTGTGGGTCAGGTCAAGGCTACGAGCTCCTGACGCGAATTCGCCATAGCGAGCTCTCGCTGGACGAGCAGGAACGTAATGTTCTCAATCCCAACCAACTCGACCTCTATCTCGGACTGGACCTCAGCGAGTCGATGGTGGAACAAGGCCGACGCAACTACTGCCATGTTCCACACGTTCGCTTCACCCAGGCTGACTTGCGTGAAGGACTGGGCGTCGCCGGACGGGAGCGCCCTTTCGATATCTACTTTTCTTCGTACGGCTCGCTGTCGCATCTCTCCGCCGCTGAGCTCAAGACCTGCCTCCGGGCACTCGTTCAGCACGCGGCCCCTGGCGCGCTGATCGTGCTCGACCTCATCGGCCGTTACTCGGTGGAATGGCCGAGCTACTGGCGGGCGGAGGCCGAGGCGGAGAAGGTCCGGCCATACTCCATGAGCTACCTCTTCGACGAGCGGGAACGTCAGAGCGGCGAGATCGAACGCTTCCCCTTGCGTTTCTGGACCGGCGACGAGGTGAGCGCGCTGTGCGCGGAGGTAAGCGGGGACTCGGGCATCGAGCTCGGGGTGCTCGAGCTCGTCGACCGCTCGATTTTCGTCGGGCGTCACGTGGACACCAGAGAGTACGGCGCGAACCTTCCGCCGCTGCGTAGGCTCGTCAATCGCCTCTACGAGCAGAACGCGCGCACGTCCTTGGAGCGCCTGATGATCGAGTACCGACCCACGCCCGAAGCAGAACCGCTGAACGAGTTCTTCACGCGAATGGCCCACTGCTGGAACACCGTCATCGACTTCGCACGGGCGCGCCTCGGCGGCACACGGGTCGACCTTGTCGAGATGTCGGGGTGGAGGGCTTTCCCTCCCGCCCTACAAATGGCCTTGGTGACGTTGGATCGGATCGTCGACAGCGTCGCCTGGATGGACGTCGGAGACGTCCGCGCCAACATTATCGAACCACAGCTCGCTTACGTGCTCCGTCGCATGCAACACCGCTTGCAGGAGGGACGCGGCTGCGGACACGGGCTGGTGGCCGCGCTGCGCGTTAGCAAGCGCTAATGTCGGGGATTCGCTTCGAGAACGTGACGAAGCGCTACGCCGCAGAGGGGTCGGCCGTCCTCGAAGAGTTCTCGCTGTCCGTCAGCGAGGGACAGTTCTGCGTTCTGCTCGGCCGATCCGGAGCAGGCAAGAGCACCGCGCTAAAGCTCGTCAACAGGCTGATCGACGCGACCTCGGGCCGCGTTTTCGTCGACGGACGTGATGTTCGCGAGCGAGATCCCCACGAGTTGCGCCGTAGCACCGGCTATGTGCTGCAGCGCATCGGCCTCTTGCCACATTTGAACGTCAGCGAGAACGTCGCGCTGGTTCCAGGGCTCCTGGGCTGGCCGCGCGGGCGCACGGATAAACGCGTCGAAGAACTCTTGACCATGGTGGGGCTCGACCCGGCCCTGTTCGGGCGGCGTATGCCGGCAGAGCTTTCTGGCGGGCAACAACAGCGCGTAGGGCTAGCCAGGGCGCTGGCGGCGAACCCTCGGACGCTGCTGATGGACGAACCCTTCGGAGCCCTCGATCCCGTGACTCGCGCTGATCTGCGCCGCGAAGTGGCGCAGATCCAGCGGCGGCTTCGCTTGACCACGATCATGGTCACGCACGACGTCGTCGAGGCAATGCTGCTGGCCGACATCATCGTCGTGCTGGATCGCGGACGGGTCGTCCAGCTCGGGACCCCGAAGGATCTGTGGACGAATCCAGTCCGTGGTTTCGTCGAAAGGCTGCTTGCGGCGCCGCGAGAAGACATGCGCAGGCTCGAGCAGCTTTTGAACGGCCCCTGCGCATGACTGGCTTGAACGAACAGCTCGCAAAGCTGCCCGCGCTGTTGGCGGCTCACGTTGGGCTCACGTTCATCGCGCTGCTCATGGGACTCGCAGTCAGTCTACCTTTGGGGGTCTTCTGTTCCCGTCGGCCAGGTCTGGGCCGAGGTATCATGGCAGCGGTCAACGTCCTCCAGACCGTTCCGAGTCTGGCGCTGCTGGCATCGATGGTGGCGTTGCTATCGAGTTTTGGCTTCTTGCCGGCGCTGCTCGCACTCTTCGTCTACAGCACGCTCCCGGTCCTTCGTAACACCGTAACGGGGATCGCTACGGTCGACGCCGAAGTGCTCGAAGCATCAACGGCGCTTGGAATGTCGTCGCACCAACGACTGCTGCGCGTCGAGTTGCCTCTCGCGGCGCCAGTCATCGTGGCAGGCATTCGAACGTCGGCGGTGTGGGTCGTCGGGACCGCAACGCTTTCCACGCCTGTGGGTCAGCCCAGTCTCGGAAACTTCATTTTTGCTGGCCTGCAGACACGCAATGTCGCTGCCGTTTTCGTGGGTTGCGTCAGTGCCGCCGTGCTAGCGCTGGCGATCGACGCGGTGCTTTCACGCGTGGAAGACGCTCTGAAGAGGCGCAAATCTCGTCTTGCCCTGAGCTGGGCGGTTTCCGCGATCGCGGTGTTGATGGTCGGGTCGCTGGCGCGCCTGCCCTTAGCGACTTCGAAGGAGACGACGGCCTCCGGGGGGCACCCGACGTCGTCGCCGGCGGGCACGGCGCCCCGCCCCTCGGACGCCGTTCGCGTGGGCTCGAAGGCCTTCACGGAGCAGTACGTCCTGGCAGCGGCAATGGCAAAGCTACTCGAAGGAGCCGGACTGACTGTCGACCGACGCGAGAGCCTGGGCTCGAGCGTGGCGTTCGATGCACTGCGTAGCGGTGAGATCGACCTCTACGTGGACTACTCGGGCACACTATGGTCGAACGTGCTGAAAAGGAAGGGCGCCGCACCGCCCTGGCGGGTCCTCGACGAAACTTGCGGCGCGCTGGCAGAGCGTTTTCACGTGCGCTGCCTGGGACCCCTCGGGTTCGAAAATGCCTACGCCTTTGCCCTGCGCGCCGACAAGGCAAAGCGGCTAGGGATCAAGACCATCGAGGACCTCGCTCACCAATCCACCCAGCTCAGCTTGGGAACGGACCTCGAGTTCCTCGACCGACCGGAATGGCGGAGCGTCGAGCACCGTTACACCCTGCGCTTCGGGCGCGTCGTGTCGTTCGATCCCGCGTTCATGTACGAGGCCGTGTTCAAAAACGAGGTCGACGTCATCACGGCCTTCTCGAGCGACGCTCGAATCGAAGCGCTCGGCTTGTTGGTGCTCGACGACAACCGGCGCGCCTTGCCCCCCTACGATGCCGTGGTCCTCTTGAGCGCCTCAGCAGCGGAGGACCCGCGCATTGAGCGAGCGTTGATGCCACTCGTCCGACAGATCGACGTCGGAACGATGCGCAAGGCCAGCCTTCTGGTGGACCGGACGTTGAACAAGCAGGCCCCGGACCAGGCAGCGAGCTGGCTGCTCGACTCCTTCGCTCGGCGGCCCCCACCTGAGTCCTTTTGATACATCGGCGCGAAACGACACACGGCAACTGCTCGGCAGCCATGCAGAGGTCGACTCGGACTGGTAGATGGAGCAGAGTTCGATTTGGACCAGCGGCGGAGCCGCGCTCTCGGAAGAGGTAGTGGAGTGAGTTTGCTGGACGCTGCGGCGCTGTTGCTTGCGCTCGCAGCAGCCTTCGGGCTGTTCAATCATCACGTTCTAAAGCTTCCCTTCGCGATCGGGCTGCTGATCAGCAGCTTGTTGGCATCCCTCGGAGTACTCGCGATCGACGCCCTGATCCCAAGTTGGTCTCTCGCCCAAAGGGCTCGAGCGATCGTACTGGAGATCGACTTTGCGGAGACGGTGCTCAACGGGATGCTGACACTCCTGCTCTTTGCCGGGGCGCTCCATACGGATCTGAGCCGCCTGAAAGAGCGCATCGCCGCGATTGCCGCGCTGGCGTCGGTCGGCGTGGTGATCAGCACCGTGGTGGCTGGATGCGTTGCGCACGTGCTTTTTGGGTTCTTCGAGATCCACGTCGACCTGATCTGGTGCCTGGCCTTCGGGGCGTTGATTTCACCGACGGATCCGATCGCGGTGCTCGGCGTGATGAAGTCGGCCAATGCGCCGAAGCAGCTCGAAATGAAGGTAATCGGTGAGAGCCTCCTCAACGACGGCACCGGGGTGATCCTCTTTACCGTCTTCACCAGTGTCGGGTTGGCCACGGCGCAAGGCGGGGCGGACGCCGCGGCGCATGCCATGAGCCTGAGCAGTCTGGTCACGCTT
>DATLIL010000099.1:0-9951 GCA_035539475.1 Polyangiaceae bacterium | reverse complement strand
GGCAGCGTGCCTCGCACGACGAGCTTGCCGCCTTCGGGGGCGAGCTCGAGCCCGGCGCGCACGGGTGCGCCGGCGAAGACGTCCGGCAGCCGCTCGGGCGCGACGGCCCGCAGCGCACTGCCTGCGAGCTCGAGGTCGACCAGCACCGGACGAGAGGAGCGACGGAGAAGGCGGCAGGCGGCGGGTTCCGGATCGTTCCCCAAACCCAGGACAATCTCGACGCCGCGGCCAGCGCGGGCAGCGGGCGCAGTGAGCGAACGATTCACCGCCGACCCCACGCCCACGGTGTGCAGGCGCGAATTGCGCGGCAGGCCCGAGCGAATGGCGGCGACGACCTCGGTTTCGAAGCCGATGGCGCCGTCGGTCACGAGCACGATCTGGCGCTGCGCATCGGGGCGCACGGCGGCGAGCGCTGCCACGATGGCGTCGCTCATCTCGGTCGAGCCGCCCGCTTCGAGCGTGAGCAGCCACACCTTCGCCGCGCTGCGAGCGCTGGCGGTGGCGCGCACGGGCTCGCGCTGCCAGCGCCGCGCACGGGTCGAGAACTCGATGAGCTCGAAGCTGTCGTCGTCACCGAGCGTGTCTAGCAGCGCCAGCACGACGCGCCGAGCTTGATCGAGCGGCTCCCCGCCCATCGAACCGCTCGTGTCGAGCAGTACGACCACGTCGCGCGGCACCGACCGCTCCGCGACCGCGGGCGGCACGATCGTCAGCAAACCAAAGGCCTCGGCCGCGAGCGCATGCCCCGCCACTGGACGAGCCAGTTCCAGCCGCGCGCCCGCCTCTGCCTGCGCCACGGCCCAGCGCACGACGATGTCGCGATCGAGCCGCACTCCGGCCAGGTGCACTTCATCGCCGATGATCGAGAGCGCATGCGACGGCGACGTCGGGGCTCGGTCCGGCAGCGCGTCGCTGGCGCGGAGCGAGAGCTCGACGCGGGCCGCGATCGCGCCTTCGGCTAGCGCTTGCACGAGCTTTTCCGTGTCGCCCACGCGCCCCGGCTCAGCGAGGTAGCGCGGCATCACCGTCGTCGGAAAGCGCCACTCCCACTCGCCCGCGTCGGTCCACACCAGCGGCTGGTCGAGCGTCACCTCTGCCACGACCTCCGCCCCCGGCGGGATGTTGCCGAGCTCCTGCGTGAACAGGCTCGAGCGCTCTTCGTCGAGCAGCGCCGCCGTCTTGCCGTCCGCCAGCGCCTCCTCGAAGCGCTCGCGTGCCGCCGCCTTGCGATCGATCTCGCCAACGACGCGCTGCTCGCCGATGCGGAAGGCAAACCCCGACACGGCTGCGTCGGCCGGCAGCGGCAGCGAGTAGGTGACGTGCAGGGGCTCGGTCCCGCGATTCTCGAAGCGCTGCTCACACACGACGCGCGCGAGTCCGCCCGCGGCCTCCACACGCAGCCTGGCGCCGAGCAGCGGCAGCGCGGCAGTGGACGAGAGAGAAGAAGCGGTGACGTTCACGATGCGACCCATGACAGAACCTCCGTTGGTTTCCCCAGGTCAACGGGCGGCGCGGGTCGCCAGTGACAAACTTGATTAAAATAACAGCAAATACGCATAGTTGGCGTCGTGGTGCCCGCGCTGGCAGCTCGGCTGCCGTCCTGCGGTCGTGTTAGGACGAAGCATGTGCGACGGACGTGGTTGGTGGGCAGGCCTGGTGAGCCTGTGCGTCTCGCTGCCGGTGGCGGCGCACTCGCCCAGCGCTGATTTCGCCGGCTCTTCCGCTCAGCCGGCAGCCATGACCGGCATGACCTCGCCTTCCAGGGACGGGCTCGATCCGGTGAGATTCGAGCGGCTGTCTGCCGGTTGCGCGAAGCAGCGAAAGGCCGACTGCGCAGAGCTCGGCCAGTACTACGAGCAGGGTGTCCGCGTCGCCTTCGATCTCGGGCGCGCGGTCGACCTCTATCGCGACGCCTGTGACGGCGGTGAGCCGCGCGGCTGCACTTACCTCGGGACATTGTTCAACGAGAACCGCGGGCTGCCGCTCGATCACACGCAGGCTCGCAGCCTGTTCGAGAAGGCGTGCAGCCAGCGCGATGGCCTGGGTTGCCTGCGGCTCGCCTACCTCCACTACAACGGGCAAGGCGTCGACAAGAGCGACACGCAGGCGCGACGACACCTCGAGCGGGGCTGCACCGCCGGCGACATGGGCGCGTGCAACGATCTCGGCCGACTGCTCGACGCCGGCCGAGGCGGCAAGGTCGACTCGAAGCGGGCCATGAAGCTGTTCGAGCGGGCCTGCGCCGCCCGTCACCAGAACGGCTGCGTCAACATCGGCTGGATGTTCGAGCACGCCCACGGAGTCGCCAAGGATCCCGCCAGGGCCGTGGAGCGTTACCGCGCCGCTTGCGACGTGGGCAGCGCCATCGGCTGCAATAACCTCGGCCTCGCGTTTGCGCGCGGTTTTGGCGTGGCCAAGGACGAAACCAAGGCCTTCGAGCTCCTCTCCCGCGCCTGCAACGCGAGCTTCCCGATTGCCTGCGCCGAGCTCGGCGCCTGGTACTCGCGTGTGAAGCAGGACCACAAGCGCGCGGCGGAGTACTGGGAGAAATCCTGCGAACAGGGCGCGATGCGCGGCTGCAACGGCCTCGGTTCGGCTTACTTCTACGGCTGGGGCAAGCCCGCCACCCGCCTGCGTGCGCTCCAGCTCTACGAGCTCGCCTGCGACAACGGCGAGGCCGACGCTTGCTACAACCTGGGCTGTGTCTACAAGGCCGCCGGTGACGAGCAGCGTGCCGCAACCCTCGATCAACGCGCGTGCGACGGCGGCAGTCTGGTCGCTTGCGTGAACGTGGGTCTGCGCGCCGGCAAGGGTGTCGGTCGTATCCAGAGCTGGCCCGACTCGCACAAGTACCTGAAGATCGGCTGCGACGGCGACATCGCCGAAGGTTGCACGAACCTGGGCATCATTCACATGAACGGCCTGGGTCTCGGCAAGGATCCCGCGACCGCCGTCAGCTACTACGAAAAAGCCTGCACGCTCGGAGCCGCGGACGGCTGCGCCTGGCTCGGCCTTGCGATCGCCAACGCTACGGGTGCTCCGCGTGACCCGGCTCGGGCGATGGCGCTCTACCAGAAGAGCTGCGACGCCGGCTTCAGTGGCGGCTGCAAGCTGCTCGGCCTCGCTCACTACACCGGCCACCTCGTGCCAGTCGATCACGCCCGCGCCATCCCGTTTCTCCAGCGCGCCTGCGACGCCATCGACCCCGAAGCTTGTGGTGCGCTCGCCCACGCCTACCGCAGGGGCTTCGGCGTGACGCCCAACCCCACCACCGCCCGCCAGGTCGCCCAGAAGGCTTGCCTGCTCGACGATCCCTACGGCTGCGAAGAGCTCGGCTTCATGCTCAGTGAAGCCGTCGGCGGCCCCCAGGACAAGCCGGGCGCCGTGGCCGCTCTGGAGAAAGCCTGCGCCGGCAACAATACCGTCGGCTGTAACCAGGCTGGTGCTGCTGCCGAGAAGGGCTGGGGTCGTTCGAAGGATCTTCAGGCTGCCAGAACGTTCTTCGACAAGGGGTGCGTCCTCGGAGACAAGGCCTCGTGCGAAAGAGCACGTCGTCTCGCGCCGTGACGGACATGAAGAGCCGCGTCCGCTGTTCCGTCGTTGCTGCGCTCGCGTTCCTCTCGATGGGCTGCGGTGAGACCGAGCGCGATCGAGGACCTGTTTGTGCGGCGGCGTGGCAACCGCTTGCCTTGCCCGCTTCGCTCACCGGCGCTCACAGGGGTGAGGCGGTCCGCGCCGGGCACCAGGCGTTGTGGACTGGTTCCGAGCTCGTGGTCTGGGGTGGAACCACCGCGTCGCCTCAGGGAGTCGTCTGGTCTGGCGGGCGGAATTACCGCGCACTGCCGGAGGAAGGCGCTCCGCCGGCGGACGGCTGGCATGTTCTCGCCTGGCAAGACGGGAGCGTGGTGGTGGGGGAACGCTCGATCGCTGCCTTCGATCTCGATAGCGACACCTGGAGCGAGCTCCCTGCCATCCCGACGCGCGGCGACATGGTGACGGCGGCGGCCGTGACCGGCGCCGATCTCGTCGTGGCGTGGACGATGAGAGGCGTCGACTCGCTGGGGCCCAGTTACTGGCACTACTTGCCAGACGGTGAATGGCAGGAGCTGCCCAATGCCTACCCGCGCGAAGGAGTCATCCCGCTGGTTTCGATCGGCGACGAGGTGATGACCTGGGGACTGGGTCACCCCGAATATCCGGAAGACAACCTCTCGCTCGGCGTGCGTTACCGCCCCGCGAGCGAAACCTGGCAGCTCGTGTCGGCGGAGGGGGAACCCTCGCGACGGCACAGTCACGTGCTCGTCTGGACGGGCAGCGAAGCGATCGTTTGGGGCGGTCACGCCGATGAAGTGGGTGACACGCTCACCGACGGGGCGCGCTACGATCCGGAGCGGGACGAATGGGAGGCGATGAACACCGAAGGCGCGCCCGTGTTGCGCACGGAATCCGCCGTCGCGGCGGGCCGCAAGATGGTCGTCTATGGTCTGCTCGGCGAGGACCAACGCGGAGGCGCCGTCTACGACGTGGACACGGACTCGTGGTCGGACCTCACGATGAAGTGCGGGCCGTCCGCGGATCTGCTCGGCACTTCGCTGACCTGGATCGATAGCGGGCTCGTGCTCTGGGGCGGTCAGACGTGGTGTGACGGCGACGGCGGCTGGGCGCTCTGCGCCGACAATCGCGAGCGCGCCTGGTTCCTCTCCGCTTCCGCGGCTATGGGCGAAACGCCTGATGATGCGCCAGACTGCCGCTGTCCGGGCCCGCTGTAGTTACTTCTTGCGACGCTTCGGCGGTGCGTTGCCGCCCTGGATGCGCGCCGGCGTTTTGGGTGAAAAACGCTGCGGCGGCGGTGCCTTGGGTGGGCGCCGGTCGCGCTGGGCCTGGCGCGGGGCTTGAAGCGGCGTCACGAACACGCGCGGGTTGCGTGGATCGGGCTCGCGCACGGCTTCCGCGAAGGCGGCTGCGAGGCGCGCTGCGACCTCCACCGTGGAGCTCGTGCGCTCGACGCGGATGGCACCGAGATCCGAGCCGCGGACGTTGCCACGGCGGCACAGCATCGCGACCAGTTTGCGAGCGTCCGCGCCGTGAGCTTCACCGAAGGTGACGCGAAACGGGACCCAGCTCTCGGGCGTCCGCGGGCTCCGTTCACGTTCACGCTCACGCTCACGCTCACGCACGGGCTCGAGCGGTGTGATGTCGCGCGGCTCGCCTTCGGCCCGCTGAGCCCGCACGAGCAGGCGGGTGAGCACGCGCTCGGCGTGGCCCTGCTCGATGATGCGGGCGACCTGGGCGCTCACGCGCTCGGAGACCGTGTCGTCGAGCTCGGCGCTGAGCTCGGCCAGCAGGCGCTCGTCTTGCGTCGCGCGGATGACGGCGGCCGATGGCACCGGCTGGACCCGGTGGCGCACGCCGGCCCGCTGAAGGAGCGCGCTCGTCTTTCTCAGGGCCGAGGGCGGGACGAGCAGCGCGCTCGTGCCCTTGCGCCCGGCGCGGCCCGTGCGACCGCTGCGGTGGGTGTAGGTATCGGCGTCGGTGGGGGCGTCGATCTGGACGACCCGCGCGATGTCCTGCACGTCGATGCCGCGCGCGGCGACGTCGGTAGCCACGAGAGCGCGAAGCTGCCCGCTGCGGAAGGCTGCGAGCGCGCGCAGACGGGCTGGCTGATCCATCTCACCAGAGAGCGAGCCCGCGGCAAATCCGGCCTGCTGGAGCTCGCGCGTGATCTCGGCCACGTCGGCGCGCGTGCGGGCGAACACCAGCGTCTGTTCCTCGGCGTGGTGAAGCAGGACGTTGACCAGCGCGTCGACTCGCTCCCGTGCGGAGACGAGATAGACGATGTGATCGATGTCGGCGTTGGCGCTGCCGAGCGGCGTGCCCTCGACGCGCACGGGGCTCGTCTGCACGCGGTCGGCCAGGCTCTTGACCTCACGCGGAAAGGTGGCGGAGACGAGGTGCGTTCGCCGCCCCTCCGGCGCCAGCGCCAGGATGGCCTCGAGATCTTCACGAAAGCCGAGGTCGAGCATGCGATCAGCCTCGTCCAGCACGACGCTGGCCAGGGCGCTCGGATCGATCGCGCCGCGCTTCAAATGATCGAGCAAGCGTCCGGGCGTTCCGACCACGATGGCGGGTCCCTGCGCCAGGGCGCGGTGCTCGTCGCGGTAGCTCGAGCCGCCGATCACGGCCGCGATACGTAGCTTGAGCGGCGCGTACAGCCAGCCGAGCTCGTCCTGAACCTGCCGGGCGAGCTCACGGGTGGGCACGATGACGAGCGCCCGAGGGCGCGCCATGCCCCGCTTCGCTTCGGGTCGCTCGGCGAGGACGTCGCGCAGAGCAAAGCCGATGGCGAGCGTCTTGCCCGAGCCGGTCTGAGAGCTGATGCGCAGATCGCGATCGGCGAGGGCGGGATCGAGCACCGACTGCTGCACGGGCGTGAGCGTCGTGTAGCCCTTGGTCGCCAGCGCTGACGCCAGCGCGGGCCCGAGGAGCTCGGTGAAATCGGAATCGGCAGCGGCGTCGGAAACGGAAACAGTGGAGGGTAACAAGGTTGCAATGCTCTCGAAGCGAGCAGCGCCCTAGCACTCGGCACAATGTGCGCCAACATCTTCTCGGAATTACAGCATAAGGGTTGCGCAGAACGAGTCGTCCAGAGGGTTCATCGTGGAAGCCCCGCTGCCATGTTTCGCGGGTCTTCTGCGCCTCCTGCTGCCCCTGGTCCTGGCCTGTAGCCACGAACCGAGACCGGTCCGCGCGCCCGCGGCCGTAACCGCGACGAAGCCTGCCGCCGCAAGCGTCGCGGGCGACTGCGCGACGACGTCGCTATTGGCGGCGCTGGCTCGAAGCCGAGCGCTGAGTCCGCCGACGAGCGTAGATGTAGGCCGCGGCGACCAGGAGCCAGTGCGCGCTCGGCGCAGAACCGCTGCGTCCTGGCGCGCGGCAGGAGCAGTCGCTCGTTTCGCTGGTGGGAGTCGAAGCAGGGCCGAGTCGCGCGGTGTCGCTTCCACCTTGCGCGGGGCCGCCCGCCGCGGGGCTGCCACCGGAGCCGCCAACGCCGCCGCCGGATGCTCCGGCGAGCGTCGCGCCGCCGCCTGCTCCGCCGCCGCCCATGCCACCGGTCATCGGTGAGCCGCCAGCGCCGCCGCCATTCGCGACGCACGTTCCCGCCTGGCAGGTTTCGCCAGCCGGGCATGGCCTGGTCGCGTCGCACTCGGGTTCAGGAGGGATGGTTCCCTTGGCGACTTCGGCCATGAAGGCAACGCTGTAGCGAGCGAAGTGCAGGCTGTGGTCGGCCATGCCTTCGCTCAGCGCGAGCGTGTCCTGGGTGGTGTGGATGTACGGGTTGCTCTCGTCGGTGTTCGACTCGTGGACGTAATGGACCGGAAAGCCATGCTCGTACCAGGAGGCGTGATCCGAGCAGCCGTAGCCACACTCGGTCTCCTCCCACGGCATCTGCAGGTACTCGTCGATCAGCTGCTTGCCGAGCTCGTTGAGAGACGGTGTCGTGTAGTCGGTGATCAGCGCGAGGTAGGGCTGAGACGCGACCGAGTAGTTGGTCATGTCGAGCTGCAGCACACCCACGACATCGAGCCCGCTGTCTTCGGCCGCCTGCGCGATCTCTTCGGACCCCACCAGGCCGATCTCCTCCGCCGCGTAGCCGTAGAAGATCACCGTGCGATCCGGGCGATAGCCGAGCTCGAGTGCGGCGCGCAGGGCCTCGGAGAGCACGGCGATGCCCGAGGCGTTGTCGTCCGCGCCGGGCGCCAGTTCGCCAGGGCCGTCACCGTTGATCGAGTCCAGGTGGCCACCCAGGACGACGACCTCGTTCGGCAGGGTCGCACCGGTGATCGTCGCTGCGACCGAAGGCTGTGGCGTATTTTCGTGCTCTACCAGCTCGACGCTGACATCGGCGCGCCCCTCGGCGTAGCCCTGCCACAGATCACGGATCCAGAGCGCGGCCTGTAGACCCTCCTCGCTGTCGTGAAGGCGCGTCGGAAACGCGGAGAGCGTCTCGATCGTGCTCAGCAGGTTCTCGGTGCGCACCTCAGCCAGCAGCGGCGTCACCGTGGCGGCATTGTCGATGGCGTAGGTCACCTGCAATGCGGGTTCCGACGCCCGCCTGAACATCGCCTTTTCCAGCGAAGTCCTCTGCACGAAGCCGGCACAGCGGTGCAGCTCGTCGTGAACAGCCAGCGAGGCTCCGGGCAGGCCCGAGCGCGGCACCTGCAGCGCGAAGAGCTCCGAATCGAGCTCGACCACGCTCCGCACCTCCAGCTGAGCACCGATCACGCGAGCCGCTCTGGCGTCGGTCGTGATCCACGTCACGTCCTCCGAGCGATCGTCGGCGCAAGCACCAATCAATCCCGCGGTTGAAATTGCTGTGAGGACCTGGAGTCGAGTTGACACGCGATCACTCAGTGCTCTCGCGCCAAAATTCGGCTCACTATTCCGGCATCCAGGAAGTTTCGGCTCAGCGTGTTCAGCTGCCGGCGTTCGGGGGCGTCGACGGACCAGGCCTTACCGGTTGCGATCGTTCTGGCGATCAAGCGCCCGACGGCGTCCGCCGAGTTCTCGTCGGCGCCACCGAACCACCCGCCCGTCACCCAGCCGCGCGCTTTGCCCTCGACGCCCATGATGGCGCCGTCGACCTCCACGACGATCTCTCCCTTACCCGCGAAGGCGAGCCAGCGCATGAACTGGTCGCCCGGATCCCACTCGAGGATGGTCACTTCCACGTCGGCGGATTGACTCGACGCAGGAACGACCGTCGCCTGAATACGATGGCGGCCGAGCTCGTGAACGATAGCCCCCGCAAGCTCGTTCGCTGCGTCTTCGCTCCAGCGCGAACGACTTCCGACTCGGGGGTAGTGGTTTGGCCGTGTTCAGAAGCGAAGTCGCAAGCTGACGCCGTTCGGTCCGATCGTCGCTATCGGCCCGCTCGCTTCTTCGGACTTGCCGCTGGGCCAGAGCAGGAACGTGGTGATGGTCGCCGCGCCGAGCACCCCCGCCGCAATGAACGACCCCACCGCCCGGTCATGCGCGGCGTTCGAATCCGCCACCGCATCCGCCAGCGCACCACAAGCCGCCGGCCTGACGCCCACGGGGGCGGCACACTGGCGATCGTCGCCCGAAGCCGCCGACGCCCGATCGACCTGGTCCCCGTACTTGTCTGCATCCGAAGAAGCGTTGTTGGACTGCACCGTGAAGAGCACACCGGCTCCCACCGCCACGGCGGTGAGCACGCTCCCGGCGACTACGACGGGCGTCCGAGCACTCGAAGGCTCCTGCTGCTCGCTCGCCGTTGGCGTCGCAGCCAGGGGCGTCGGCTCGGACGATGGTGCAGCGGGCGTGGACGCACCGGGTAGCGGGGCGGCGGGCGCCGAAGAGCGCTCGACCTTGAAGTCGATGATGCGCGATTCGCCGGCGGCGGCCGTCACCTTCTGCGCTGGAGCCTCGCCCTGATGCGATCGCACGCTGAAGGTGTGCTGGCCCGGCGCGAGCCAGAGATCGTCGCGCAGCGGCGCTCTGCCGACGAACTTGTCGTCGAGGAACACCTCTGCGCCTTCCACGCTGACGACGACCTTGGCGCGCGCGAGGTGACGGCGGCACTCGGCGAGCTGGTTGTGCGCATTCGGGCGCTCGGGGTTATCGGGCGTGGCCTCCTTCAAAAAGAAGAGCCAGTGGTCCGCGGCATCCTTGTAACGGCCGAGCTGCATCTCGACCTCAGCGAGACTGAGCGCGATCGTCGGCTGCTGGTCGAACTCCCAGGCCTTGGCGAAAGCCTTGTAAGCGGCCTCGGTGTTACCAAGCCGGAGCTCAGCGAGGCCCTGGCGCATCAAGGCTTTGACGGTGCTGCGGTCGTGGTCACCCGCCGGAGCTGATGTTTGCGCTTGCGTGGGCAGTGGGGAACACAGCGCGCAGGCCGCAATCAGCAGCAGGCTCGGTGCTCGTGGTGAC
>DATLIL010000098.1:0-5327 GCA_035539475.1 Polyangiaceae bacterium | reverse complement strand
CATGACCGCTGAGCTTGCCCACGACCTCGAGCAGCTCCGCGCTGCTGGCGGACTTGCTGAGCCAGGCGTCGGCGCCGTGCTGGGCCGCTAGCTCCGAAAGCTCGTCGCTGTCCATGCTGCTGGTCAGGAGCACGCGCGGGCTGCCCTGTCCTCCTTCCCGAATCAGCTCCGCGAGCCGGGTGCCCGCCAGCTCGGGCATGTGCACGTCGACCACGATCACGTCGAAGGCTCCGCCACGAACCGCGGCCAGGGCATCGGACGTGCCCGGGTGGACCGCGACGGTATGCCCGACCCTTTCCAGCCGCTGGAAGGTGAGCTCGGCGAAGAGCGGGTCGTCGTCGATGATCATGATGCTCGCCATATTCAACTGTCACTCCGCTCGGGCAGCATCACGCTGAAGGTGGAGCCCTGTCCCACGACGCTGGACAGCGCGATTTCGCCGTGGAGCAGGCTGACCAGGCGCGACGCGATGGTCAGGCCCAGGCCGGTACCACCCGGCTCGTTCCCCAGCTGGCGGAACGCCTCGAAGATGATCGACTGCTGGTCGGCAGGGATGCCGACGCCGGTGTCGCTGACGGAGAAGTAGGCGCGTCGCTCCGAGTCACGCCAGGCCTTCAGCGTGATCGAACCTCGCTGCGTGAACTTGGCGGCATTGCTGAGCAGGTTGGTGAGGATCTGCCTGACCCGCTTCTCATCCGAGATCACCTGACCGACGCTCCTGTCGGCCTCGAGCTTCACCTGGATCTCGCGGCCTCGTACCAGCGCACGAGCGTTCTCCACCAGGTCACTCAAGACCGGCGCGACCTCGAACGGAGCTGGCTTGATCTGTAGCTGTCCAGCCTCGAGCCTCGACAGCTCCAGGATCTCGTCGATGTTGCTCTTCATTCTGCCGGCGGCGTCGAGGACCAGCGCCAGGTTCTTCTGGCTCCGCAAGCTGAGCCCTGACTCGCGCACGAGTACCAGCTCGACGAATCCTTGCACGGAGTTCAGCGGCGAGCGCAGCTCGTGCGTGACGAGCGAGAGGAACTCTTTTTGAAAGGCGTAGGCCCGCTCGCGCGCCGCTCGATCGGCCAGCGCCTCGTGTTGCCGCTCGAGCTGCTCGGCCATCGCGCTGAAGTCTCGCGACAACTCACCGAGTTCGTCACCGGCCGAGGTCGCCACGCGCACGGAGAAGTCTCCTTGGGCCAGACGGCGCGTGGCGTCGGAGAGACGACGTATCGGCATGAACACGGAGCGCAAGAGCAAGGCGCTCGCCAGGGAGGTGAGGAGCACACCAGAGAGGCCGATCGCGAGCGCCCATCGGCGTAGCGAGTGTTGCCAGGCCATCAGTCGTCGGTCGATGTCGTCGAGCTCGTTGCGCTCCTCGGCGATGGCTCGCTCGATCGGCCCCTGCAGCGTGGCTTCGAGCGCCTGCAGATATCGCAGACCACTCAGCGATTGCGCCTCGCCGAGTGCGTGCTCGATACGCGCCATGGCTTCTCTTTCGATGGCTTCCCGCAGTCCTTCGTCGTCAGCGATCAGCTGGCGCTCCGCGTGCGCACGCACCCTGGCGTCGGCCAGGGCAGCCATCAAGGCGAGCTCGGTCTTGCGGGCATGCTCCTCTCCACCGGGTAGCGCGCTGGCCGCAACGGCGTCGCGGTGCTTGTCCACTGCAGTACTCAGGGCGGTCAGCGCCTTCAGCTGCTCATTCGCGGCATTCAGGCGCGCGGAGAAGTTTTTCGCTGGATTCGTCGCCGTCATCAACAGTGACGTCGCGGCGATCACAGCCGTCAGCGCTGGAAGCAGCGCGACCAGGAGTTTCGAACGCAGCTTCATGCCCCGAAACGACTTCACCGCGGCCGGGACCGTATCTCCGCTCCGGTGCCAATACCAGACGGCTGCGAGGGGTTTCGCCCTGGGAAAATTCACCCGACCTGGCACGACTTCCCGGGGATCAGTATCTTTTCGGAGACGGGCGTATGACCACCTCCGAGGATCGGCTGTCGCGCTTCCAGGATCACCTCACCTTGGTCCTGGAGCAGGAGCCCGAGATCTTCGAGTTCGATTCGACCCTACCTGGCCTGCCCGGCGTGGTGTGTCTGGTCTACCGCGAGGTCCCCGAGCCCGGAATGATCACCGGCGTCACTTTCGGCCTGTCCGAGGTTTCTCGGCCGGAATGGCTTCACGCGCGACCGGAGCTCTTGATCGCGGTGGATTCGGCAGACATTGCCTGGGCACTGGCCGCCGCCGAGGCGGTGAACCACCTGCGCGGCAAGCGCGCCTTCAGTTACGGAGAAGTCATCGACTTTCACCAGCACGTCTCCGAGGAGTCGGCGATGTCCGCATTTTTCGTATTCGCGCCCGCCATCCTGGAGCGCACGAGCTACGCCGGCATCGACGTGGGAGGTGAACAACCCATCGACATCGCAGGGCTCTATCCGATCTACGACTCCGAGCGAGCGATCATCGGGCAACTCGGGCTCGAGACCTTCTGGAATCACCCGGACTTCGATCTCTACGATGTTCAACGTAGGGTCGTGCAACTGGGCAACGACGGTAACTAGCTCCTGGGCAATTTTGCGCCGCGCGCGCCAGGTCACACCCGTTCTCGGCGCCGGGACTTTGTGGCAAAACCCTGAGAGTGAGCGAGGGAAGCGCTTCATGGCGGTTGACGACCCAGCGGGCGGCGCTGGTGTTCGTGGGTTGCGCGCTGGGAGCGCTGCTCGCGACCCAGCTCCGTTTCCCGAAAGTCGGGGCGGCGATCCTGTTCCCGCCCTACGCGGTCCTCACGGCCTTCCTGCTGGTCGAGCAGCCACGGCGCTACTGGCTCCTGCTGCTCGCCTCCGCGGCGGGCGACTTCGTCCCTCATCTACAAACCGGGCCGGCGCCGTTCGTGCTGCTGACGGAGCTCGCCAACTTTTCTCGAGCTCTGCTGGTGGCGTTTGCCGTGCGACGCTACGGCTGCTCCGGGGCGAACCTGAGCCTGCGTGGCCTCGGCGTGTTCCTGGTCGCGTCCGTGGCGGCCGGTCCGGCGCTCGGAGCAACCATCGGCGCGGCCGTCGTCAGCGCCTTCCGTGAGACGAGCTTCTGGCTGGTCTTCCGCGCCTGGTTCTTCTCCAACGCGCTGACGGGCATCACGCTGCTGCCAACGCTGTGGCTGCTCGTGTCCCGCCCACGCTTCACGTTGCCCAGCCCTGGTCGTCTCCTCGAGGCCGGCGCTCTCGGCTGCGGGCTCGTCGGAGTTGGCGTGCTCGTCTTCCTGGGCTCGTCGAGCAACGGCGGGGCGCTGACGGTCAGCATCTACCTGCCCATGCCGTTCCTGCTCTGGACGGCGGTGCGCTTCGGCCCCGGCGCCGTCAGCGGCGCATTGCTGTGCGTCGCCTTTCTGACGATCCTGGGGGCGATCGAGGCGCGCGGCCCCTTTGCCACGGGCTCCCCCACGGAAGACTTGCTCGATCTGCAGCTCTTTCTGCTGGTGGTGAGCATCCCGCTGATGTTGCTCTCGGCGCTGGTCGAGGAGCAGCGCAGGACGGCGGCCGAGCTCAGCGCGAGTAGGGCTCAGTACCTGTCCGTGGTGGAGGCTCAGTCGGAGATGATCTGCCGCTTCCTTCCCGACGGAACGTACACCTTCGTCAACGGAGCGTTCCGCCGGCACCACGGGTTGACCGAGGGCGATCTCGGAAGCTCGAGCGCCTTCGAGCTCGTGCCTCGGGCGTCGCTGGGTGATCTTTCACCCGAGCGTGCGGTCGTGGTCCGCGAGACCGAGGGCCTCGACGAGGACGGCCGTCCAAGCTGGCATCAATGGCAGGACCGCGGGATCTACGGCCCGGAAGGACAGCTCGTCGAGTACCAATCGGTGGGACGTGACATCACGCCCGACAAGATCGGCGAGCGCCGCGAGCGTGAGCTCATGGCCCAGCGTGAGGTCGAACGCGCGCTGCGCGAGATGGATCGGCACAAGGACGAGTTTCTGGCCATGCTGGGCCACGAGCTCAGGAACCCGCTGGCGCCGATCGGCTCCGCGCTGGACCTGCTGGGTGCCTCGCCCGTCGGCCAGAAGACCGTACGCGCACGCGAGGTCATCGCGCGGCAGCTCGCACACTTGAAGCGTCTGGTCGACGACTTGCTCGACGTCTCGCGCATCACTCGCGGCGACATCCGGGTAGAGCTCCGAGCGCTGGACGCCAGCGAGGTCATCGAGCAGGCGGTCGAGACCGTGCGACCTTTGATCGAGAGCCGCGAGCACGAGCTGCGCGTCGTCGTGCCGGAAACAGCCGCCCCGATCCGCGCTGACAAGGAGCGCCTGGCTCAGGTGCTGGTCAATCTCTTGAACAACGCCGCCAGGTACACGGAGCGCGGCGGTCGCATCACGCTGTCGCTGCAGATCGAGTCGGGCTCGGCGTTGTTTTGCGTCGAGGACAACGGTATCGGCATCTCGGAAACCTTGATCGAGCGCGTCTTCGGTCTGTTCGAGCGCGGGACCGAAGCGCCGGAGCACTCGAGTGAGGGCCTCGGCATCGGCCTCACACTGGCCAGGCGCCTGGTCGAGCTCCACGACGGCGAAATCGTCGCCAGCAGCGGGGGCCGCGGCAAGGGCAGCATGTTCACGGTTCGCGTACCGCTCGCCAGCGCCGCCGACCCCGTTTCGGCCATCCAGCCGCTGAGCCGACGAACCGTCGAGGCGGCACCGCTGCGCATTCTGGTCGTGGACGACAACATCGACGCCGCCGACACGCTCGCAGAAGTCTTGATCACCTGGGGTCACCACGTGCGCTCGGTCTACACCGGCGCGGCCGCGCTCTCGGCCGCACGGCAGCAGCTTCCCGACGTCGTCTTGTCCGATCTCGGGCTGCCGGATCTCAGCGGTCTCGACGTCGTGCGCCAGCTACGTCCCGATCTACCCGCCGACCGGCACCTCTTGATCGCGATCACCGGCTTCGGTCAGGCTCGCGATCGCACGCGCAGCGTGGAAGCGGGGTTCGACCATCACCTGGTCAAACCCATCGACTTCACGGAGCTGGCACGCCTGCTGGCGTCGGCCAGGCGCCGGCCGGCAGCGGTGAGCTCACTCCCCGAGCGCCAGCAAGAGCTCTGACGCCTCGCGCTGGCGGTAGGCACCGAAGGCGCCTCGTGCGAAAGGCTCGAGCGCGCTACGCGCCTCGCTCTTGCGACCGAGCTGCACCAGGCAGAGCGCGCGGTTGTAGCGCGCTTCGAGCGTGAAGCGGCCGCTCGGAACCTTGCTCAGGTACTCGCTCCAGCCCGAGAGCGCAGCGCCCCAATCCTTGTCCACGAAGTGCGCGCGATGGGCCGCGCGGTAGAGACCGAGCTCGCGCTCCTCGGCAGCATTG